>NZ_JAPWCB010000015.1:0-47194 GCF_041433745.1 Gemella sp. 27098_8_149
AAGTAACTGTTGACAAATAGAGAATAGATGATATAATATGTATATGAAGTTTTCGTCTGGTGGCGATAGCGAAGAGGACACACCTGTACCCATACCGAACACAGAAGTTAAGCTCTTTAGCGTCGAATGTAGTTGGGCTTACGCCCTGTGAGACTAGAACGTTGCCAGGCAACAGTGAGAGCCTTCCTTTTGGAAGGTTCTTTTTTTATATAATTCTTACATATATTTTGATTTTATTTTTAAAATAGAGTATCATAAAGTAGTAATATTTTTTTGGAGGTTTAGGAAATGTTTTATTTAGAAGATGAGAAAACATTAGTGTTAACTAGTGAAAATAAGAAAGACATTTTAAGTGCGTTAAAATTAATTAATAATATATCTAATAATAAGAATATAAAAGTTGCATATATTAAAATCTTAGGAAAAGTATTAGAATTTAATAAGGCTATAGAAAACTATTATCATTCACAAAAGCCTGGATATAATGAGGTATATCAAGAAAGAATTGATAATTTAGATAATAGTTATGATGAGTTTAAGCGTATAAAAGCATCGTTAAAATTAGATTTTGATGATGATAATTTTAATAATGAATTAGAAAAAGAATTTAACTTAATACTTACTAGAATTGAAAGTAGAATTTCTATAATTTTTGAAGATGAACATCAGTATAATTTTAATAATTACCTAATTACACTGATTGAAAAAGAAAATCTTGATGAGTTTATTTGGCTAAATACTATTTATAATATTTATAAAGAAGGTAAGAGTTTGAATAGTATTGTTCATGATTATTTGAAGTTAAGTGATGTTGAATTTTCTGATCTTTATAAGATCTACCTATTTGTTACTGACTATAATATCAATAAGTTGTTATTAAAAAATGAATCTAATATTATTAATGATGACTATTTAGAGAATCATGATATATTCTTTGATTACATGTATAAGCTTATTGAGGATTTAAGAACTTTTGTAACAAAAAATGATAAGAAGAATATTCTTAGTTTCTCAACTATTATCGATAGTCATACTAATATTAGTACTCCTAATAAAGAAGAATTTCTTGACTGTGTATATAAAGTATTCAATTTTCTAAGAGCACTTTACGAAAATGATAACGCAAAATTACTGTTAGATAATATCTATCCTATTTTAGTAAAATCTTTCTTTGCACCACTTCGAAATGATGATAAAATCAAGTACGACTATAATCAGAATTTTATATATGCATTAGAGTATACTCAAATCATTATTGAAGTAATGGATGATAATCATGAATAATAAGTTTTCAGTTAAGGATTATTATTGTGTCTATAATGATTTTGATACATCTAAACGTTTAAAAGAGTTACATAACTTATATTTACCATTACTTGGTAATGATGCAATTAGTCTATATACATTTTTTGGAAGTAAGATGCTTAGTGATAAAAATCTGTCTAAAAGTTATCTGCATTATGATATACTCGATAATCTAGGTTTATCAGATAATAAGTTCTTAATTGCAAGAAAAAAATTAGAAGCTTTGGGCTTAATTCAGACACTGTATATTGATAATAATGGTATTGGGCAATTTATATATAAAATTAAAGAAGCATTAAGTTTTGAAGAGTTCTTTAATACACCAGTTCTTGCAAAATTATTAGAGAACACATTGGGTGCTAATAATTATTCTGAGTTGGTAAATTATTATTCTTTAGATAAAGTAAGCTTTAAGAGTTTTGAAGATATTTCGGCGAAGTTTTCTGATGTTTTCCGTCTAGAAAACTTAAATGATTTCAGCTTTGACTATATAACAAGTAAAAGTGTTAATGGGCCAAATTTTGATGAATATTTCTTTGATTTTGATAAATTAAATTTTTATTTAGCTAATAGTTACTTAACAGATGTAATATCGAATCCAGAAGTGAAAAACAAAATTTTAGGTTTAGCACATATTTATAAAATGTCTCCAGAAGATATGTCTAGTGCTATAGAAAAATCTATAGAAATTTCTAATGGAGCTAGCGAGATTAATATTAATATTCTTAGTGATTATATTGCACAACTAAATGTTAATGTTAGAAAACAAGAAGTTCCGACTCTTGATCGTATGGTAAACAAAAATCTTGTTGCTAAAAAAGAAGAGCAGCTAACTGAAGATGAAAAATTCGCTAGAGAAGTTGATAACACTAATTTTGTAGAATATTTAAATAAGCAGGTAGGAATAGTACTCTCTAAAATAGATGCTAAAAATATTGAAGAGTTACAAAGTAAGTATAATTTTCCTACAGGTGTACTAAATATATTATTAGAGTATTCGATTAAGCAAAGTGGTAATAATTCAATACCACATATAAACTATATAGATAAAATAGCAAGTACATGGAGTGCTCAAAAATTATTTGGTGCTAAAGATGCTATTGATTTTGTCAGATCTAATAGAAATCAAAAAACTAAAGCTATAAGCACTAATAAGAGTCCGCAAAGAACTTATTCAAATAATCGAAAATCAAATCATGCTCCGTTTCCTGAATATTTACAAAATAGGAAAAATAATTTTAATCAAACTAAGAAGGAAGAAGATAGAGTAGTGACGAAAGAAGATGAGGATACTTTTAAAGATATGATGAAAGTATTATATAATAAGGGGGATGTATAATGAGAAAATTGTCGAACATAGTATCAAGTAATACAGAAACTTCATTTAAGAAGTTTATATCTGAAAAAGTACTTAGTGATGCTGAAATAGTCAAGTTTATTCGAGATAATAATTTTTCTAATAGTGATATAGAAGTAAACCTTGAAAAATTCTATCAATTTTATATCTCAAAAGATAAATTATTAAATATTGAACATAGGCCAAAATTGGTTTGTAGTGATAAAGAGGTTAATATAGTTTATCAAGAGACTGATGAATATAAACAAAGAGTTGAAAATCAAAAAATATCGAATAGAATCAAGACGGAATTTATTCCAAAGAGAGTATTAACATATACTTTTGATAACTTATCAAAAAATACTAAGAAAGCTAAATTAGCAATAGAAATTATCAACACTTGTATGAGTATTCTTAATAAGAAAAGTACAAGAGGTGCTTATATATATGGACCAACAGGAACTGGAAAGACATATTTGATGGGGTGTATTTATAATTACTTCAAACAGAATGGTAAAGAACCAGCAATTTTATACTACCCTGAATTTATTAGAAAAATAAAATCAAAGATTAGTAATAACAGTTATGATTTATATATTGATCTTATAAGAGATGAAGAAATTCTTATCATTGACGATATAGGTGCTGAAAATATTACGGAGTTTATTCGTGATGAGGTGCTTGGCCCAATTATTAATCATAGAGAAGCAGAAAAATTACCAACATTTTTCTCATCTAATTTAAGTATAGATGATTTAGCAGAATTGTTATCTAATGGAAGAACATTAGTGGATAATACAAAGGCTTTAAGAATAGCAGAAAGAATACATTCTTTAAGTGCTTCTCACTTTTTAGATGGTGAGAATGAAAGAGAATATCATAATTAAAAAGACTATGCATTTATAAAGTAAAAACTTTATAAATGCATAGTCTTTTTTTTATGGTAAAAAATTCAAAAAAATTCATTTTTTTTTAGAAATTAGTGGAAAAAAGTGGGGAAATGTGGTAAATTATAAAAGTAAGGTGGTGAGAAGTAGTGTTTATTGGTCAATACAATAATAAAATGGATGCCAAAGGAAGGCTTAGTATTCCAATAAAGTTCAGAGATGAACTAGGTGAAAAATTTATTATCACAAGAGGTCTAGACTCTTGTTTATTTGGCTATTCACTACAAGAGTGGCAAAAGGTGGAAAGTAAGATTAAATCACTACCTATCACTAAGAAAAATGCTCGTACTTTCCAACGTTTCTTCTTTTCTGGAGCCACTGAAGTTGAAATAGATAAACAAGGAAGAATTAATATTCCAAACGCCCTTATAGAGCACGCTTTTTTAGATAAAGAGTGTGTTGTAAATGGTTTATCAAATAGGATAGAAATATGGGATAAGACTCGCTGGGAAGATTTACTTGTTGAAAGTGAAGCTAGCGTAGAAGAAATAGCAGAAGAATTAGAAGATTTTGATTTTTAGGATGGATGAAAATGTTTAAACATTATAGTGTATTATTAAATGAAGCTGTAGAAGGCTTAGATATAAAAGAAGATGGTATATATGTAGACTGTACTCTTGGTGGAGCAGGGCATAGTTTAGAAATTTTAAAGCGATTAAAAAATGGTAAACTATATGCATTTGATCAAGATAATGTTGCATTAGAAAATGCCAAAGAAAAATTAGCTGAATACAGTGATAAAGTTGTCTTTATTAAATCTAATTTTGTTAATTTAAAAGAAAAATTAGCAGAGCATGGTGTAAACGAAGTGGATGGAGTTCTTTATGATTTAGGAGTCTCTTCACCACAATTAGATACACCCGAAAGAGGTTTTAGTTATAACTATGATACAAGATTGGACATGCGTATGGATACTGATGCAAAAATTAGTGCATACGAAGTGGTTAATGAATATAGTTATCATGATTTAGTAAAAATATTTTATCGCTATGGAGAAGAAAATTTCTCTAAACAAATAGCTAGAAATATTGAAAAAAAACGTGAGCAAAAACCTATAGAAACTACTTTTGAATTAGTAGAAATTATAAAAGAATCTATCCCTGCTGCTAAAAGAAGAACTGGTGGGCATCCAGCAAAAAGAGTATTCCAAGCAATTCGTATTGCTGTAAATAATGAATTATCAGTATTCGAAGATTCGCTAGAACAAGCAATAGATATCGTTAGTGTAGGTGGAAGAATATCTGTAATTACCTTCCATTCTCTAGAAGATAGAATTTGTAAACAAATATTTAATTCTTATTCTAAATCTAAAGATATTCCGAAAAATCTTCCTGTTATGCCAGAAGAAAGTTTATCTAAATTAAAAGTAATAACAAGAAAACCTATATATCCTAGTGATATTGAATTAGAAGAAAATAATAGATCAAGAAGTGCAAAATTAAGAGTTGCACAAGTTCAGACGAAATAGAGGGGAGGAAAGAAAATGGCTACACTAAAGGTATATAGTCGTGAATATGGAGTAAGAAAAGTACAAGAGAAAGTAAAGTTTAATTTACTAGAAAAAACTGCGTATGGAGTTTTTGTAGGAGTTATTTTACTTGCTAACGTAGTTATGTTAAACTATAAAGGAGAGATTTATTCACTACGAAGTGCTCAACAAAAAAATGATATTGTAATATCAGAAAAACAAAAAAATAATAATGAACAAAAAGTTATGATAAACAATCTATCATCTTACGAAAGAGTTAAAAAAATTGCTGAGACGGTAGGAATGAAAACTCAAAAAGATAGTATAAAGGTAGTGAGATAATTGATAAAACTTTTTAAGAAAATATTAACTTTAAAGTTTTTAGAAGATAGAAGAAGTTTAGAAAGAAAAGATTATATCTCTCGAGAAAGAACAAAAATTGTATTTTTTCTAATTTTTGTTTTTTTCTTTGTATGGATATTAATATTAAATATAGGTCAAATGATGCTAATTGGAACTGTAAGGGGACATAACCTTTCAGAATTAGCAGATAAAAAATATAAAATTGATAGTAGTTTACAACCTAATCGTGGAAAAATCTACGATAGAAATGGTAATATACTAGCTGATAATATAGAATCCTATAAATTAGTAGCAGTAGTATCAGATAAAGCTACAGAAGATGAAACTAATCCACGACATGTTGTAGATATTGACAAAACTGCAGAGGAGTTATCTAAGTTTATAAAATTAGATAAAAGTAAGATAAAAAATATACTTGGTAAACAAGGAGTCTATCAGGTAGAATTTGGAACTGCAGGTAAAGATATAAGCGTAGAAGATAAGAAAAAAATAGAAGAGCTAAAACTACCAGGAATTGAATTTATAGCGACGACAAAAAGATATTATCCAAATGGAAGTATGCTTGGTAACTTTTTAGGATTTGCACAAAATTCACCTGATAGTGATTTAATAACAGGACGCTTAGGAGTTGAGAAAACCTTTGATTATTATTTAAGAGGAAAAGAAGGACATATTACTTATGCGAAAGATGCATGGGGGAAAGTTGTTTCTAATATACCTAAAGTTGAAATCAATCCAGTTGATGGAGCGGATATATATTTAACAATTGATAAAAATATTCAAGGTTTTATTGATAATACTTTAAAAGATATTCAAGATAAGTATGAACCAGAAAGTGCGTTTGCAATCGCGGTCAGTCCTAAGACAGGAGAAATATTAGGATTAGGACAAACACCAGCATTTAACCCTAACACTCAAGAAAATCTTGCAAGTGCTTGGTCAAATATTTTCTATAACTCAGCTTATGAACCAGGTTCAACTTTAAAAACATTCACAATGTCAATCATGGCAGAAAATAACATATATAAACCAGATAGTTATTATAGATCGGGATCATATCAAGTAGAAGATGCTACAATTTTCGACTGGAATAAAATTGGTTGGGGTACAATTACTCAACGTCATGGTTTCCAACAATCTTCAAATACTTTAATGTTAACTTTATTAAATGAATTAGGAACTGAAAAATTAAAAGCAGGTTTAGAAAACTTTGGATTTGGAAAGAGCACGAATTCATTATATAGTAATGAAGCAACGGGAGATCTAGTATTTAATAATAAAGTTTCAGCTTCAACAACAGTATTTGGTCAAGGTAGTACGGTGACTGCAATGCAAATGGTTCAAGCGGAAACAGCAATTTTAAATGATGGACAGATGTTATCACCATATTTCTTACAAAGAATTCACGATAAAACGATTGACAAAGATGTTAATATTGGGAAAAGAACTGTTGTTGGAAATCCAATTTCAAAACATACAGCTGATATAATGAAAGAAGAATTATATGGTGTTGTAAACGGAACTTGGGCGCAAGGTGGTAAAAGATATGCTGTAGAAAATTATAGTACATCTGGTAAAACTGGTACAGCAGAGGTAGTAGATCCGAAAACAGGAACATATTATAAGAGCCCATATAAAGTACTGCACTCATTTATAGGATATGCACCTAGTGAAGATCCACAAGTTATTCTATATGTTGGTATGAAATTACCTTCGAAAGAATTAGGAGCAAGTAGTGCTAATGCTGCCTCTGAAATATTTAAACCAATAATGGAAAATACTCTTAACTATTTAAATGTTAAGAAATCAAATGATAACAACACAATTCAAAGTTATCAAATGGATAATCTTGTAGGTGAGAATGTTGAAACTACAATTGTTAATTTACAACAAAAAACTAAAAATATAATAACAATTGGAAGTGGAACTAATGTTATTGGCCAATATCCTTCAGCAGGGAATGTAATAAAACAAGGAGAGAGAGTATTTTTATTAGTCTCAGATGAAAATATTATTACACCTAACTTTACAGGATGGTCAAAAGTAGACGTACTTAACTACGCTAAATTATCTGGATTAGATATTGAAACCGAAGGGAATGGATTTGCTAAACAACAATCTATTCCAGCACAAAGATTTGTGAAAAAAGGGGAAAAGATAAAAATAAAATTTGGTTAGGAGAACGAAATGAGTAATTCAAGTATAACGGTGGCTATATCGTTATTAGGGGTAGCATTTTTACTAACTGTACTAATGCTACCTAGATTAATAAAATATTTACATGTACTAAAGTTTGGCCAAGCAATCAGAGAAGAAGGGCCACAAAGTCATATGCATAAAAAAGGAACACCTACTATGGGAGGTATTTCTTTTATAATTGCGATAGTTATTTCACTTATAGTTGCTATGTTTTTAGATAGTCCGAATATACAATACTATATACTGTTCATTTATACTACAATATCTTTCTCAATAATAGGATATATAGATGATATGTTAATCGTAGTGAAAAAGAAAAATGATGGATTAGCACCAAGAAAAAAATTAATGTTACAAATACTATTTTCTGTAATATTTTATATATTAGTAACTTTTATTTACAAAGATGTTAATTATATACATATTCCAGTATTTGATTATAATTTAAATATTTCATATTTCTATATAATTTTCTTAGTATTTTGGCAAACTGGTTTTTCTAATGCAGTAAATTTAACAGATGGATTAGATGGACTAGCTACTAGCGTAACAATTATTACAACTAGTACATTTGCTTTATTAGCATATAAAGAAAATAACTTCCCTGTATTAGTATTTTGTTTAACAATAGTTGGAGCACTTTTTGGATTTCTTTTATTTAATAGAAATCCAGCGAAAATATTTATGGGAGATACTGGATCTTTAGCTCTAGGTGGAATCTTAGCAGCAATTTCAGTAATCTTACATAAAGAAGTAGCATTTTTATTTATTGGTTTAGTATATATATTAGAAACACTATCAGTGATTATTCAAGTAGCGTACTTTAAGAAAACTGGTAAAAGAATTTTTAAAATGTCACCATTACATCACCATTTTGAATTATCAGGTTATGGTGAAGTAAAAACAGTATACATTTTTGTTGTTATAGCCGTTATTTCTTCAGCTATAGGGTATTTTGTAGGAGTAATATAAAATGATAAATTTAGAAGATAAAAGAATATTAGTATTAGGATTTGCTAGAAGCGGTTATTCAACAGCAAAAATCTTAAATAAACTAGGTTACGATGTAATATTAAATGCATTTGATGATTTAAGTAGTGATGAAAAAGCTATTGAATTAAAAAACTTAGGTGTTAAGATTGTTGATGGTGGTCACCCATTAGAACTATTAGATAGTATAGACTTGATTGTTAAAAATCCAGGGATAAAATATGAAATTGAGTTTTTACAAAGAGCAATTGAAAAAAATATTGATATTATAACTGAGATAGAATTAGCTAATACACTATTTAATATTGATATGGTAGCAATTACGGGTACTAATGGAAAAACTACAACTACACAAATGACGTTTGATATACTAAAAGAAGCTAATAAAGATGTTTTTTTAGCCGGAAATATCGGTTATCCATCAATCGAAGTTGCATACAATCATCCTAATGCTCTAATAGTAACTGAAGTATCGTCATTCCAATTACAAGGAACTAAATACTTTAGACCGTCTGTGGCGGCTATAACAAACCTAGGGATTGGGCACTTAGATTATCATGGAAGTGTAGAAAATTATAGAAATGCTAAAAGAAATATTTATAAAAACCAAACAAAAGATGATATACTAGTTTTAAATATAAAAGAAGTTGAAAAGTATGAATTAAATGAAATAAATTCACAAGTAATTCTTTACGATACGAAAGAAAATTCAGAAGCAGATGTGTTTGTAAAAAACAATATGGTAATCTATAAAGACATAGAATTATTCGATATAACAAAAATGTCACTTCCAGGTATGCATAATGTAGAAAATGCAATAAATGCAGCATTAATATCTTACATAAAAGGTGCACCGATTGAGACAATTCGTAAGGTACTTTATAGTTTTAGTGGAGTAAAACATAGATTACAATTTGTTGGAGAACATAATGGAGTGAAGTTTTATAATGACTCAAAAGCTACTAATCCAGTAGCTACTACTACTGCACTTTCTGGATTTGAAAATAATATAATACTAGTGTGTGGTGGAAAAGATAGAGGAATTGACTTCAAAGAATTAGTTCCATTCTTCCCAAGAA
This sequence comes from Gemella sp. 27098_8_149, assembly GCF_041433745.1. Classification (NCBI taxonomy): domain Bacteria; kingdom Bacillati; phylum Bacillota; class Bacilli; order Caryophanales; family Gemellaceae; genus Gemella; species Gemella sp. 27098_8_149. The sequence continues at coordinate 9,688 of NZ_JAPWCB010000015.1, forward strand.
TTAAAGCAATGGTTGTTGTTGGTGAAAGTAAAGAGATACTATTTGATCTGGCATCTGCTAATGGAGTAGAATGTCATAAGGCGAAAAAAGTAGATGATGCAACAGTTTTCGCAAATAAACTTGCAAAAAGTGGAGATATAGTTTTACTATCGCCAGCATGTGCATCGTGGGATCAATATAGATGTTTCGAAGATCGTGGCGATGAATTTATAGCGACGTTTGAGAAGATTAGTCAAGAGGATTAATAACCATGAACAAGAAGAATCAAAAGTTACTAACAAAAATGAATAATGAGAAGAGACGAAGCTCATTAGAAAAAATTAAAAGAAAAAAAAGAAGAGAATTAATATTCATAGTAACTTTATTTTTAATTGTGATAGCAGTATTTACATTATTATTTAGTAATTATTTAAAACTAAAAACAATAGATGTTGAAGGTAATAATCAAATTACTAAAGAAGAGATACTAGAAGCGGGTAACATAAATAATAATCTAAGAACTTGGTCTATAAAAGATGAAGAAATTCAAAAAAACATTCAATCGAGATTCGAAATATTTAAATCTGTTTCTGTGCAGTCAAAATTACCGTCTACCATTAAGGTAAAAGTTGAGGAATATAATTTTATTGCACAAAATAAAAAAGAAGATGGTAGTATAGAGATAATTATGGAAAATGGTAAGCCATACTCTGGAAAAATAAGAAATAATTATAATTTGCCAATTCTAGAAAATTTTAAAGATGACAGTGATAAGTTAGATGAGATATATAAGAATTTAAATAATTTAAAAGAAGAAGTTAGACTTCAGATATCTGAAATTATAAATGAAGAGGGTGACAATGTCACTATATATATGAAGGATGGTCAAAAAGTAAAAGCGCTAAGAGCAAGCTTTTCTGATAAATTAAATTATTATGATGAAATATCAAAATATATTGAAGATAAAAATAATACAACTTTAAATCTGATAAATGGTGCATATTTAGAAACGCCAAAGACAGAAAAAAGAAGAAATGATAGTATTAAACAATTGCTTGCGCGTCAGGGGCTAAAAGATGATAAATCATCAAAATCTAACAAGGAAGAATCAGAAGAGACAGAAGCAGTAGAAAAAAATAACAAAACTGAAAATTCTACTACAAATTCCAAAACAACAACCACTAAAAATATCAAAAATACCAAACAACAATCAGTAAATAATAACAAAAATGAATAGTAAAAAAAGTATCCAAAATTTTGTATTTTGGATACTTTTTTTATTCAAAAATTATATAAAATTAAAAAAGTTATATTATATATTACAAATTGAAAATATTTTAATAAAATTTAATTTTTTTTGGAGTTTTGCATATTTTTTTTTTAATTTTTATGTTATAATTTAGTATGTGTAAATAAAATATGTGTGTATTTACAATTTTATTATAATAACAAAGTTTTAAAAGGAAGGAGTGTTTGACTTGAGTTCACAATTATATACTTCAATAGATCTGGGATCATCTAGTATAAAAGTGATTATAGCAGATGTAGTATATGAGAAATTGAATATACTCGGAGTCGGAATCGTAAAGACTACATCTATTAAACGTGGTAACATTATTGATGTAGAGTCAGCATCTAGAGATATTCAAAAAGCAATTGATATTGCAAAAAGTGAAGCTAATAAAGACATAAGATCATTATATGTAGCAGTTCCAAGTATACACACTCATATTAAAAAAAGTGTAGCGGAAATTAAATTTGATACAAAGCACGATATTGATGGTAGAGATATCGAAGAAGTAATAGAAGAAGCAAAAATACTACCATTGCCACGTGAAAGAGAAGTGGTTCAAGTAATTCCAGATTACTATCGCCTTGATGATATTGAAAATATTAGAAAACCGAAAGGGATGACTGTTCATAATACATTTGAAGTGACAGGGAATAGAGTTTTAACTTCTAAAACTCATCTTCATACAATTTATAAAAGTATTGAAAATTTACGTTTAGATTGTAATGAGACTTTTTGTACTTCACATGCATTAGGTGAATTATTACTTAATGATGAAGAGAAGGATTACGGTTCGGTAATAATTGATATTGGTGCTGGTCTAACAACAGTGAGTTATTTTGAAGATGGTATTCTTCAATTATCGCAATCAATTGAATTAGCTGGTGAGGATATTACTCGTACTATTTCAGATGTACTAAATGTTCCATTGAAGCGTGCTGAAGAAATAAAAGTAACGCAAGGACATGCATTTTATGATTTAGCATCACCACAAGTAATTATTGAATTAGATAATCTAGAGCCAGATGAAGAACCATATACTCAAAAAGAACTTGCAGATTATATTGAAGAAATAGTAGAAGAAATAATCTTACGTTCATTTGATGTTCTTAGAAAAGCTGGAATAAATAGAGTAAAAGGGAATGTAGTACTTACTGGTGGAACAACACTAATGCCAGGAGTATTAGACTTAGCTAAAGATATGCTAAGAAAAATGAATGTTAGAATTGGATCTCCGAAAATTATTGGAGCTAATTCTCCAGAACTTTCAGTAGTTGTTGGAACATTGACTAGTAGTTATAAAATTGAGTCATTATTCGGATATCAAGTAACTGATGAAGTGCCAACAGTAAAAAATACAAATTCAACATTTGAAAATGTTTCTGCAGTAGAAGAAATTTCAGTAAGCAATTCAAAAGTTGAAACGCCCGTAATTACTGAACCTCATGCAGAAGAGGAAGAAGAAGTATATTACGAAGAAGAGAAAAAAGATAAAGAAAAAGAAGAGAAAAACTTCTTTGATAAAATAACTAAAATGTATAATTCGTTTTTTGAATAACAATCAGGAGGAAATAAAGAATGTTTGAAGAATTTGATCAATCAGCAGTAATTAAAGTAGTAGGTGTTGGTGGCGGTGGTGGTAACGCCGTTGACCGAATGGTAGAAAGTGGAATTCAAAATGTAGAGTTTATCGCAGTAAACACAGATGCTCAAGCATTAAAACGTTCTAAAGCAGACGTAAGAATTCAAATCGGTGAAAAATTAACTAAAGGTCTTGGAGCTGGAGCTAACCCAGAAGTAGGACGTAAAGCAGCTGAAGAAACTAAAGATAAAATTGAAGAAGCACTAGAAGGAGCAGACATGGTATTTGTTACTTCTGGTATGGGTGGAGGAACTGGTACTGGTGCCGCTCCAATCGTAGCAGGTATTGCTAAAGAATTAGGAGCATTAACAGTAGGTGTTGTTACTCGTCCATTCAACTTTGAAGGTAAAAAACGTCAAGTACAATCTACAGCAGGAATTAACTCACTTAAAGGTGCAGTAGATACACTTATCGTTATTCCTAACGATAGATTATTAGATATCGTTGATAAATCTACTCCAATGATGCAAGCATTCGTTGAAGCAGATAACGTATTACGTCAAGGGGTACAAGGTATTTCTGACTTAATTAACGTATCTGGTACAGTTAACCTTGACTTCGCTGATGTTAAAGCTATCATGGCTGACCAAGGTTCAGCATTAATGGGTATCGGTGTAGCTTCAGGTGAAAACAGAGCTATCGAAGCAGCTAAAAAAGCTATTTCATCTCCATTACTAGAAACTTCAATCGTTGGAGCAAAAGGTGTGTTATTAAACATCACTGGTGGACCATCATTAAGTTTATTTGAAGCTCAAGCAGCTGCAAGTATCGTTCAAGAAGCTAGTGACGATGAAGTAAACATGATCTTCGGTACAGTATTTAACGAAGAGCTAGAAAAAACTGATGAAATCATCGTTACAGTAATCGCTACTGGATTCGAAGAAGATGGAGTGAGTGTTGAAAGAGATATCTTAGCACAACGTCCAGCTCAACCAGAAGCTAGCTCATTCACAAGTGGATACGGTAAAAACGAAGTAGAACAAGAAATGTACCCACGTCCAAGAAGAAGAACAAGAAGAGAAATCTAATAAATGAAAAAAAAAAAGAAAAAATCGAGATTGCTCGATTTTTTCTTTTTTTATGCTCTACTTAATGGGAAAGAAGAGCATAAAAAATGGATAAATGAAAACATTAGGGAGTTATACAAAATCAATTTGTCTAAGAGTACGATTTTGTATAACTCCCTGTTTGCTCTAATCAATTAGAATAAATTTTACTTTAAAATTGATTGCATTTTTTAGTGTATTGTAAATAAAGGATTTATTTAGTGATGAATTACAAAACTCTATAAGATTATTTTCATCAATATCTGCATATAAATAATATGTGATTATACAACTATCAATTTTTGGTTCTTCATTATAACCTCTAACATTCAATAGAGTTAAAGGATTTTTTAGTACTAGATGAATTTTCCCTTCAAGTTCTTCAATATCTATATCAGAATGTTTACTTTCTTTAATTATGGTATGGGCTATACCACCAAGTATTGAAGAAGCTAAATAGTTTATACTACTCCTATAATCTGAATTAATATCAAAGTTAATATCACTTGAAACTAAAATAGTCTCATTATTGGTATATAATTTAAAATTATTATTAGATAAAATTCCTCTAAAACTAAGATCATAATTATTTGATTCGTATAAATTAGTCATATAACTGCCTCAATGTGTTTTTAGCCTCATTTAGACGAGCTAATTTTCTATCTATTATCTCCATCGTACTTACGGGTCTATTAGCAAATGTAGCAAAACCACAGTCAGGATTTAACCAAATTCTTTCTTTAGGAATATATTGCATTACTTCTTCTACACGATTTAGGATATCTTCTAATGGTTCTATATCGTCTGTTCTTGGATTCATAACACCTAATCCTAGTATACAATTATCCCTTATTAAAGTACTACTGAATAATGAAGATATTTCTCCAGCACGAGGAGTAGAAAACTCTAATGTAAGTATATTAGGAAGAGTTTCTTCGAATAATGGAAGTAGGGGAGTATAAGGTCCAGTAAGTAGAATACTTTCATCACGACTCCAATTACCACGACATACATGAAGAGAAACTAATATTTCTTTTTCTTTGGCATAATCAATTACAGATTTAATTAATTTAGTAGCAAATTTTAATTCTTCAGTAGGATCTTTTTTCTCAGATAATGCTGCGCACATAAAAGATCTTGTCTTACCTTCAGAAAATACCACTTCGGTTAATACAGGCTCATCAAATTGAATAACATCTATGCCTATTTTTGCTAATGAATCAATTTCTTCTTTTAATACTTTAATTATGTCTTCTCCTAGAGAATCTTTGCTATCGTAATATTGTTTCGATAGAGCAGGTAACCACATGGACCTAGTTATTAAATAAGGACCTGGTAATGTTGCTTTGATTTTCTTATCGGTTAATTTTTTTAGTTCAATCATTTCATCAGCTACCAGAGGTTTATTATATTTTACTTTTCCTGTACAAATTGCATTTTTTATACTAATTGCAGGAACGTCTAATATTTCTAGTATTTGTTCAAAACCTTGTTTGTCCTCAATATAATCAAACATATCAGCCATACTCATCATTGTAACACCGTCCAAACGTTCAGCAATAAATGAAACATAATTATCACGATTTAGCTCACCGCTAGTTATTATATCAATATAATTATTTTCTTGAAGTTCAACTACATATTTTGTTTCTTCATCTAGGATTTCTTGATATGTTTTTAAGTCGATATTTCCTTTATTTAATTTTCGTTTTGCGGTTAATAGTTTTTTACTACGAGGCATACTGCCAAGAAGAGAAACTAAGAAAGATGAATTAGTCATAATTATTCACCATGAAACTCTTTAAAAAAATCTAAATATTCATTGGCTTCAGTAAGTTGTTTAAATCCAGAAGTACGACCAGAAATCCATTCTTTTAACCCTTCCATATCCATCATTTCTTTATGCTCAGGATTATTGTAATCCATTTTGTGTAATACTTCTATAAATTTTTCAAAACGAGCTGCGTCTAATTCTGGATGTCCTGAGAAGATACAGTGGTCAAAGAAATCTGTTTTTGATAAAACTTTCACCTGATTTTCATCTAGAGTTCCATCTGCAATCCATGCATTATAGTTTAAATCTAACATCCAGGTAGCAGCTACTTCATCATTTTTTAAAGCAATTGCTGAATCAAGTTCTCCACCGACATGGTCACCGTGAAGCCCAACACCGATATCAAATCGTTTTTCAATATAATCTTTACCAAATTCTAAACCATGTTTGTGAAGGTGATTAATAGGAATTAATCTGGCTTGTGGTGAATCAATTGCACCGAAACCTATTGTTTTATTTCTTAAGTCTTGAATAGAGTTAATGTTGCTATTAGCTTTTACTACTAAATATGAACTACGATCGCGGTCAGTATCACGCATAGAACCATTTAATGCAGTTCCGTTAGTGCGTAGATGAGTATCTAACCATGCTAAAGGAGAATTCCAAGCTACATCAATTTCTTTAGCTAATAAACCGTCAACTTGACCTTTGTAATCTTTGTAATAAACTGGTTCGATAGGGAAGTTTTCATCTTCAAAAAATTTTGCAATAATTCCCCAAATTACAGTAACTTTAGGATCATAAATAACAGCTCCAACTTTTAATTTTGTCATAATAATATACCTCATTTCATTAATTTATTTATTTGTTTGTTAATAATTGGCCGGTTAAAATATTTAAGAAGTCAAGACCGGGTGCCATAACTTGTCCTGCTAATGAGTCACGTAAGAATCGCTCCATATTTCCGTGACAATTATAAGCCTTACCACCGCCTAAACGCATACCAAGTCTTGCATTCTCAATTACTTTATCGCAAGAGAATGCTCTTGCTGATACAATATTAAGGAATGCATCTTCTTCACCATTAACAAAGCTTTCTGCAGCGTTTTTAGATAATAAGATAGATGCTTTTGTATTTTTAAAGATTTCTGCTAAATGTAATTGAACAGTTTCTATATCGCTTAAAGATTTACCATCAGGATATTTTCTATTTGTTGTGTGATTAACAGCTTCATCTAGAATTGCTTGACTAAGTCCACTGTAAACCGCAGCAAGCCCATTGATAAAGAATGGAACAGGACTTTGAGCCTGTTCATTTCCTTTGCCTTCAGCTCCGATTCTATAATGATAATCTAGTTTAAGATTATTCATATGCATTTCACATGAGACATTTGAACGCATACCTAAACCATTCCAGGTATTTTCAGCAAAAATTAGTCCATTAGAATCAAGAGGGAATAGCCATTGTTCAGTTTCGCCAGTAGTTTTATACGGAACTAAAGTTACATAGTAATCCGCATAATTACCAGATGTGACCATACTTTTCTTACCATTAAATATTGCAAAGTCTTTCTGATAATCAACAGTTATTTCTGTTGTATTCATAAAATTAGTACCAGTTCCACTCTCGCTGTATGCCAATGCTAGCATTTTTTTATTATCTACAATAGCTTCACAAATTTCTTTTTTTAATTTATCACTACCATGATCTAAAATTGTTACTAATCCAACATTATGCATCATATAGCATAAGCCAACCGATGAAGAGTATTCAGAGAATGCTCTACATACTGATTCGTGTTCTACAAGAGTTAGTCCTTTACCACCAAACTCTTTAGGGATTAAAAGACTAAGATAACCAGCATTTTTAATTTTTTCAAATATTACTTTAGGGAATTCTCCATTATTATCTGTTTCTTTAGCATATGGTTCAATATTAGCTATAGCAAATTCTTTAGCATCTTTATAAAAATTATTCATAATGTTCTCCTTAAGAAAAAGGAACTATTTAAAGTTGTAAATACTCAAATAGCAAATAATATTATAAATAGCCCCTTAAATATGATCTGAATTTATATATCAATATAACTATAATATGGATATTACTACATATTATGAAAATACAAACTATTAAAACTTATAGTTAAATTCTATGGTAATTGTTGACCTGTGATGGCTTTACCTAACCAGATAGTAAGCACGTCAACACTAGGTGCCATAATATGACTTGCGAATGCATCTCTTAGATAGCGTTCCATATTTCCAACACGGTTATATGCTTTACCACCACCAACACGCATACCAAGACGAGCTAATTCAATAGCAGCTTCACTAGCAAAAATTCTAGCTGATAAGATTTTAGCTAGCATATCAGCATCTTTATTTAAGAAACTACGGGCTGCTTCGTTTGTTCCAAGAACTGCTGCATTAGTTTGGCTATAGATTTTAGCAAGATGAATTTGTACTGTTTCAATTTCGCTTAGAGATTTTCCATCAGGATATTTTCTATTAGTAGTATGTGCGACAGCTTCTTCTAGTATTGCTTCGCAAAGGCCACTGTAGACAGCAGCGAGTCCTGTGATGAAGTATGTTGCTACAATAGTGAATACTTGGTCAACTCCTGATCCAGCTTGACCAATACGTAGTTCTTTATTTAATTCAACATCGTTAATTGCCATTTGGCAAGAAACATTACCACGCATTCCTAGACCATGCCAAGTAGATGATTTGAATTCTAGACCATCGCTATCTAGAGGGAATACCCAGTTGTCAATTCCACCTTCAACATCTGAAGGAGTAAGAACAAGATAATAAGATGCAAATTCTGCAGAAGTCACCATACTTTTTAGTCCATTAAATACTACTGAATTATCTTTAAATTTAGTTTTTACATCTGAGATGTAGAAATGTGTCCCAGTTCCTAATTCGCTGTATGCAAGTGCCATAAATTTCTCGTTTTCGACTATATCTTTACAAATTTTTGATTTTAGATTATCGTCAGCATAAGAGAGAACACAGTTTAGTGCAACATTATGCATCATATAACATAGACCTACTGTAGCGCTTGATTTAGCAAAAGCACGGCAAGCATCTGCATGTTCTTGCATATCTTTTCCTAATCCACCTAGTTCAGTTGGAATCATAAGTTTGAAATATCCTGCTTTTCCTAATTCTTTAAATACTTCTTCAGGAAATCTTTCTTGTTCGTCTATTTCTTTTGCAATAGGATCTATATATTTTTTTGCAAATTCCCTAGCTTCGTTGTAAAATGTTGTCATAATAATGCCTCCTAACATTAATATATCTAATATATTTTTATACAAAAATTATACCACAAAGAATATTTCTGTAAATGTTTTCTATATAGTTCTTAAAAGGATACCTTAAAAATAAATTTATATAAAATATATAATAAATATCTCATAATTAACTGATGTAAAATAATATATTTATAAGCATTTTAATAAATATATTATATTTTAAAATATAAAAATAAATTTTTGTAGATGATAAGTGATATCATTTTCAAAAATTATAAGATTAAAGGATAAAAATAAAAAATTGAAAAAATTATTGAAAAAAGTCTGAAAATTTATTTACAAATTGTATTAAATCTTGTATAATCTATACTTATATAATTAATTAACGAAAGGATGAAAAATATGACAGATTCAAAGATGGAAAGAAAACTGCAAGCTCGTCATATTAGTATGATAGCTATAGGTGGATGTATAGGTACCGGATTATTTATGGCAAGTGGAGCGGTAGTTAGTAAAGCAGGTTCTTACGGAGCAGTTTTAACTTATGCATTAATTGGAGTTATTATTTACTTTTTAATGGCTTCTATAGGAGAATTGGCGACATTTTATCCAGTTTCAGGTTCATTCGGGGCATATGCAACTAGATTTATAGATCCAGGAGTAGGATTTGGAGTTGGTTGGTTGTTCTGGATACTGTGGATTTTAGTAGCAAGTGTTGATATAATAACATTATCGAAAATATTACATTACTGGGAATTCTTTAGACAATTTTCAACATTTTCGATTTGTATTGTTTTTTTAGTATTTTTATATTTATTAAACTTAGTAAGTGTTAAAGTATTTGGTGAAGTTGAATATTGGATAACAATAATAAAAGTTATGACAGTTGTCGAATTTTTAATAGTAGGAGCTGCAATCATCTTTGGAGCTACTGGAAATAGTGAAGCTGGTATTCATACATTTATTCAAAATGGAGAAAAAACAAGTAGCGCAGGTGTGTTGGGATTATTTGGTGTTCTTTCAACTGCAGCATTCTCGTTTGGAGGAACAGAAGTTGTAGCAGTTACAGCAGGAGAATCTCCAAATCCTAAAGAAACAATGCCTAAAGCAGTTAGACAAGTTTTCTGGAGAATATTAATATTTTACATAGCTACAATGTTAATAATTTCTTCAATAGTGTCAGCAAATGATCCAAGATTATTAGACACAAATAATGTAACAGCCTCTCCATTCACAATTGTATTCCAAAATATTGGTTTAGAAGTGGCGGCAGTTATTATGAATGCTGTAATTTTAACATCAGTTTTATCAGCAGCAAATTCAGGTATGTATGTTTCTAGTAGACAGCTATTTTCATTAAGTTCACATAATTACGGTCCTAAAGCATTTAAAAAATTAAATACAAATTCAGTACCAGTATTTGCGTTAACTTTCTCAGCGGCGTTTATGGTTTTATGTTTCATTTTTGAAAGATTAAATCCAAGTGGTTACTACATGCTACTTTCTATGGTAGGTATTATAGTAATGATAATTTGGATGGTTTCTCTAATATCTCAAATTCGTTTGAGAAGAGCGATTGTGAAACAAGGAAGAAAAGCTGAAGATGTTCTTCCTTACACATCTAAAACAGGTGTTGTAGGATCATACATTGCACTATTTTCTTTTGCAACAATAATATTACTACAATTAGTAGCTGATTACGCAACAGGTGGTTTTGTAAAAATGTCGTATAACTTAGTTTGTCCGGCTGTTGGTGTAGTAATGTATTTAGTATTTAAATTAGTAACGAAGAAAAAATTTGTTAAACTAGAAGAAATGGATATACATCCATATAAAGGGTAAAAAGTTAAAAAAGGTTAATGAGCAATAAGCTTGTTAATCTTTTTCTTTTACAGTTTATTAATATTGAAGTATATATATTATAGAATTGAATAGTTTTTAAACTATGGTAAATGCTTGCAGTTTATGATAAAATTGTATTTAAGTAATTTATTGGAGATGATAATTTGAATATTGGAATTACAGGTAGTATAGCATGTGGAAAAAGTACTGTATCAGACTATTTGATAGCTAAGGGGTATACCATTATTGATGCTGATAAACTTGGACATGTTGCACTTACTAGCAATGATGTAAAGAGAAAACTAGCTGAAAAATTCAGTGATGAGATTTTAGAAAATAATGAAATAAGTCGAGAAAAATTAGGTAAGTTAGTTTTTGGAAATGATGACAATTTAAAAATCTTAAATAGTATTATTCATCCTAAAATTAAAGAATTAATTTTAAAATTACAAGAAGAACATAAAGATGAAAATCTGGTCTTTTTAGATATAGCATTACTATTTGAAGCTAATTTTGTAGACTTGGTAGAAAAAGTTGTGGTTGTCTATGTAGATGAAGATGTACAATTAGAAAGATTAATGACGCGTAACTCTTTATCAAAAGAAGAGGCTCTGAAGCGTATAGAAAGTCAAATGAGTCCACGGGAAAAAGCATCATTAGGTGATTTTGTTATAAATAATAGTTATAGTAAAGAAGACACATTTCAACAAATTGATGAAATTATAGAAAAGTTAAAAAGAGGAGATAATCGTAATGACTAATGTTTTAGAAATTAGTAATCTTGGTGGGGGATATAATCGTAGGAAAATAATCGATAAAATTAATATCCAGATACCAAAGGGTAGTATAACTGCTTTAATAGGTCTTAATGGAGCAGGGAAAAGTACTACAATTAAGCATATATTGGGCTTACTAAGACCTATGGAAGGTGAAATCAAAGTTAATGAAATTACAATAACAAGTGATAATGAAAAATATAGAAAGAGTATTAGTTATATTCCTGAATCACCAGTTCTATATGAAGAACTAACACTAGAAGAGCATATAAATTTAACAGCTATGGCATATGGATTAGATATGAATGACACTTGGGAAGAAGCAGATAGGTTATTAAAATTATTTAAACTTAGTGATAAGAAGAAATTTTTCCCAGTTCATTTCTCAAAAGGAATGAAACAAAAAGTAATGATTATCTGTGCCTTTTTAGTAGAACCGAGTTTATATATAATTGATGAGCCGTTTTTAGGACTTGATCCGATTGCAATTAATGACTTAATTAATTTGATGTGTGAAAGAAGAGATAATGGAGCTAGTTTACTGATGTCTACACACATACTAGCTACAGCAGAAAAATATTGTGACAACTTTGTTATTATTCACGAAGGAAAAATTCTAGCGAATGGTAATCTAGAACAACTAAGGGCCGAATTTAATATGGCAGGTGCGTCTTTAGATGAAATTTATCTATCATTAACAGTGAGAGATAGTAATGAGTAATATTGAGAATATCTTTGCGGATAGACGCAAGAAAGAGCAGGAGTTAAAACTAACCTATAGTAAGTATATTTTTAATTCGCACCTAATTATGTTTCTTATTATAGTGTTAGGAGCAGCGCTTATCAATTACTCGAAATGGATTGCCATTGCTAGTCAGTTTGAATTATATTCAGTACTTATTGCAGCTGCTGTCGCATTCAGTTATTTTTTAGTTAGTACAAAAATAAAAACGTACATTAAAGAAGCAGATGCTGTATTCTTACTTCCATTAGAGAAGTACTATAAAAATGTTGGTAAAAAAACAGTTATTAATATAACATTAGTACATATTGTAGCATTTGTTATCTTTTATTTCGCGGTAAAACCTATTACGAGTATTATCGGAACTGTAGATAAACTAGCTATTTTCATGCTGATTCTGGTTATTTTATTAAATAATTTATTAAAATACTTTCAGGTTATACATTATAAGGAAATTATTTGGGTTAAGATTTTACAGTTTTTTGTAATATTCATTCAAATTATTTCAGTGTTTGTAGTTAATACGTACGTACTTATAATTGATTTAGCAGGGATTGTTGCACTTGCTTTTGCTACATATCTTATTCTTAAAAATTCTCGAAATGTAGGTAGTAAAGAAGACCAAGGAAAATATATAGTGAAGTGGAATGAAGCGGCTGAATATGATAAACATCGTATGGAAAGCTACTTGAAATTTGTGAATATGTTTGTAGATGTTCCGTTAAGTGGTGTAAAAGTTGCAAGAAGAAAATACTTTGATGTGCTTCTACCTAAATTAACTAAAGCCAACTTTAATAAAGAAAATAGTTTTAAGTATTATTATTATAGAGTTTTCCTGAGACAAGAAAACACTGTTTATTTAGCATTGAGGCTTATGTTATTAGCTGGATTAATAATTTTCAGTTTCAAAAATCCTTATGTAAGTGCAGTAGCTATAATATCTTATAGTTATTTAACGATTATTCAACTAGTTCCTTTATATAAACAGATGAGTAACAATATATGGCATAGTATACTACCAGTTGATGATAATATTAAAATAAAAAGTTTTAAGAAATTATTAATGATAGTTATGTTGATAACTACAGTTTTACTTGGAATTATAGCTATATTATTTAGTAACTTTGAAGGAGTGGCGATAGCGATAATCATAGGATCAGTAGTTTTAGCTAATATTATATCTAAAATTTTTATTGAAAAAGTTAAATAGAAGGTATTGCCATGAAAAATATAGCGATAATAGGAGGGGACTTGTCAGGAGTAAGCTGTGCTTATTTTCTTGATAAGTTTTCAGGAGTAAATTCAAAAAAGTTTAATATTGATTTAATTGAGAGAGAGTTTGAGTTTGCAAATGATAGGTTTGGAAAGTTTCAATTCGGTCAAGAAATTTATGATAATGGTTGGCATAATTCAATTAGTGAACAAGGTGTACTATTTTATCTAATGATAGAACTTGGTCTGCATAGATATCTAATAAAAAGTGGTAGTACGAAGAAGGTATTTTTCACAAAAGAAGGTATTAAATATCTACCGGAAAAAATGCTTTATGGTGTACCTTTAGATAAAAGAGAGTTATTAATGTCTGACTTATTTACTTTCAAAGAAAAATTATCTATTTTATATAATATGTATAATACTTTAGAAGATGAAGATATTAATGAATTAACAGTGGAAGAATTTTTTAGAGCGATAATTAATGAAAAAATTTATGATAAGCTAATTGAGCCTTTACTGACAAGCCATTATGCGAGTGATATTTCTAAGCAAAGTATGGTAAGTTTAATGCCGGAACTATCATTTTTAACAATTCAAAAAGAAGATATCAATAAGATATTGGAGGAAATGTTTGATAGAAATGTTATTGATAATATAACAGTTGGTTCTGAGTATAGATTAAAGTTCACCTTAAAATCCTTTATAGAAACTCTTGAGTCTAATTTTTCTGATAAAGTATTTTTAGAGTTAAATCGTAAAGTTGAAAAAATAGAAAAAAAAGGTGATAAGTATTTAGTACATTCAAATGGTAGTATCTATTATTATGACTATGTAATACTTACATTGAATCAAAAGAACTTCTTACCATTATTTAATGGTGATGAAAAAATAAATGAATTTTATTCAAGTATGAAGTATGTATCTAATATTGTTGTAACTCTAGTTTACAAAAGAGATGAGTTGCATATTAATCGTGAAATTGGAGAAATAATTTTTCCAAAAGACGACAGTGAATATGTAACAAAATTAGAATATGTAAGTAATAAGTGGATTGATATTAAAATGAGTGGAATACAAATCGTACGAGCCTATATTGATAGGCAAGAAGCGGTTAGTAAATTGATGGATAAAGACGATAATGAAATCAAAGAAATAATAGAAAGTGAACTTAGAAAAGTTCATGGTTCAGTAGGAAAACTAAGTAGATTTTATGTCAGTAAGATTAAAGACAACTATAGATTCCGTTGTAAGAACTATAATAAAAATATAAACCAGTTTAATGATTATATGAAAAAAGAATATCCAAATGTATTTATTATAGGGAAGTCCAAAAAAGGTACGACTCTTGAAAATACAGTATTGGAAGCTAAGGAAGTAGCTAAACAAATTTTAGAAAATATAAGATAAGAAGGGACGTACAAAGTACGAGGTGAAAATTATGAAATTTTTAACTAATAATCAAGCAGGTGTAAAAGTAACACCAATATTTGAAAATGAAGCATACGAAAGTAAGTTATTAGAATATACGAAAGAAAGAGAATTATTCTCTGGAAAACTTAATGAAGTATATGCTAATCTTCCATTCGATGGAGAGAAGGAAATACTTTTAGGATTTGGGAAAAAAGAAGATCTAGTAGAAGATAAAGTACGAGAAGTATTCTTCAAATTAGCGAAATCTTTAATAAGTAATAAGGAATACGAAGTTTATGTAACTTTACCAAAAGTTGACAGCGTACCAACTGAAAAACTAGTAAATGCTGCAGTTGAAGGTGCATTACATGCAACATATAAATTTGATAAGTATAAATCAGATAGAAAAGAACTTCCAGAGATTACAATAAATATATCGACAGAAGAGAAATTAGATAATTTAGAAGAGGTAATAAATGAAGCTCGTGATATTATGAGTGGAGTATTCTTCTCACGTGATTTGGTAAATGAAAGAGCTGAATATTTATACCCTGAGACTCTTGCTAATATCGCTAGTAAAGAATTATCTGCATTAGGTGTTGAAGTAGAAGTATATGATGAAAAACAATGTGAAGAGCTTGGATTGAAAGGTCTATTAGCGGTAGGACGTGCATCAGATAGAAAACCTAGATTTATCGTAATGAAATATTTAAATAATCCAGAAGACAGTGAAGTAATTGGATTAGTAGGTAAAGGTGTAACTTACGATACAGGAGGTTACTCAATTAAACAAACAGCTAATAGCATGGATATTATGCACTGTGATATGGGAGGTGCTGGAACTGTAATTGGAACAATGAAACTGGTTGCGACTAGAAAACTAAAAACTAATGTAATTGCAATTGTTGGAGCTTGTGAAAATATGATTGCAGGTGGATCATATAAACCGGGTGATATAATTTCAACATTATCAGGCAAAACAGTAGAAGTGCTAAATACAGATGCAGAAGGACGTATAACATTAGCTGACTCAGTGTACTATGCAACTGAAAAATTAAAAGTTAGTAAAGTTATTGACTTAGCTACATTAACAGGGGCATGTTTAGTAGCGTTAGCAGAATTCTATACAGGAGCAGTAACAAATAACCAAGAATTTTATAACGAGCTAAGTAAAGCTGCTAAGGAAGCGGGAGAAAGAGTATGGCAAATGCCAGCTGATGATAGCTTCAGAGAATTAAATAAATCTTCTGTTGCCGATGTGAAAAATACAGGTGGAAGACTTGGTGGAACTATTACTGCTGGATTATTCATCGAAAACTTCGTAGCAAATGATGTTCCATGGGTGCACTTAGATATAGCTGGAACTGCATACCTATCAAAAGCCGAAAAATACCTTCCAAAAGGTGCTACAGGAGTACATGTTAAAACATTGTATAACTTATTAAACAAATAGTTTTAAAGAAAGGACTCAATATTAATTGGGTCTTTTCTTGGAAAAAAATTTAAAAAATATAAATTTTCACTTGACAAGAAAATACTAAAGGTGTAAAATAATTAACAATAAAACAAAACCTTAGAAAAGAATAGTAATTTGGTAAAAAATTTTTAGCGAGCTAACGTTGGTGTGAGGTTAGTAATTTTTCTAGATGAACGCACTTTTTAGGCAATTATTAAATAATTGGTAACTCTGCCTTAAAGAGATTGAGTGGGTATACTAAATACCAAGAAAAGTGGCAACGCGGAATTGATTTCGTCTTTTTATAGTTTCTTAGGAAATTATAAAAAGACTTTTTTATTTATATCGGGCCTCTATATACAGACCATGGACTGTATGTTTCTTAGATTTAGTATATCAAAAAGAGTGGCACCGCGAAAATTCGTCTCTTTGTAGCTAGGATAACTAGTTACAAGGAGTTTTTTTATTTATAATTTGTTCTTTTCTATCGTTATATAATATAATAAAGAAAAAAGGAGACAAGACAATGAAAAAATTATTATTATTCATTACATCAATTATTACAGTAGTTACATTAACAGCATGCTCAAGCAGCAACACAAAAAACAAGTTACAAGAAGTTAAAGAGAAAAATAAAATAGTACTAGGTGTTTCTCCAGACTATCCTCCATATGAGTTTTTAACAACAGAAAATGGTAATAAAAAAGTTGTTGGTGCTGATATATATTTAGCAGAGCAAGTTGCTAAGAAATTAGGTGTTCAAGTTGAAATTCAACAAATGGCATTCGATTCATTAATTGCAGCATTAAATGCCAATAAAGTTGACATGGTAATCTCTGGAGTTAACCCAACAGAGGAAAGAAAAAAAGCAGTTGATTTCTCAGATGTTTATTACACAAGCAAAGGTATTTTCGTAGTAAATAAAGATAGTGAAGAAATCAAATCAGTAGCTGATCTTAAAAATAAAAAAATCGGTGTTCAAAAAGGTTCAACTTATGAAACTTATGCTAAAGAACAACTTAAAATGGATGATAAAAATATCCAAGCTTTAACTGACGTACCAAGCTTATTACAAGATCTTAAAAACAAAAAAATTGATGTAGTATTAATTCCAGACGATGTTGCAAAAATCGCAATGAACAAATATACTGATATTAAAATTAGTGCATTTACTGCAGAAAATGATCCAGAAGCAACAGGTATGGCAATAGCTTTCAAAAAAGGAAAAGATAATAGTAATAAAGAATTATTAGAACAAGTTAACGCAGTAATTAAAGAAATTCAAGATCAAAAAGCATTTGAAAAAGAACTTGATAAATATGCTAAAGTTGCTGCACAGAGCGAATAAAAGAGAGGTATAAAATAGAATGTTTGATTTTCTTCCAAATTATTACACAGCGTATTTAGAAGCTACGGTAACAACTTTAAAAGTTTCACTTATAGCTTTACTAGTAGGATTAATACTTGGAATTGTAGTATGTTTAGCAAAAATTAGTACTTTTAAAGTGCTTAATGTAATAGCAGCAGTATATGTAGAAATAATTAGAAATACACCAATACTAGTACAAATTATGATTATCTACTTTGCACTACCTGAAATTGGTATTTCATTCACACCATTTATGTCAGCGATAATTGCTCTTTCAATTAACTCTGGAGCATATGTTAGTGAAATATTCCGTTCAGGAATTTTAGCAATTGATAAAGGTCAAATGGAAGCAGGCCGTTCTTTAGGACTTAGTTACTTCCAAACTATGAAATTAATCATTTTACCACAAGCTCTAAAAAATAGCTTACCAGCTTTAGGTAATGAGTTTATTTCATTAGTAAAAGAATCTTCAATAGTTTACTTTGTAGGGGTAGCAGATATCATGTTTACAGCAAACACAGTAAAAAATGCTACTTACCAAACATTTGGACCATACTTAGTAGCTGCTGCAATATATTTTATAATTACATCAATATTATCGCTATTGGTAAAACGTTTAGAGAAAAAATTAACGAAGTAGGTGAAGAAATTGTTATTAGAAATAAAAGATTTACATAAGAAATTCGGGAAATTAGAAGTATTAAAAGGTGTAAACATCAGTGTTGAAAAAGGGGAGAAAATCGTAATTCTAGGTTCAAGTGGTAGTGGTAAGAGTACGGCGTTACGTTGTGTGAACTTACTAGAAACACCTACAAGTGGACAAATCTTATACAACGGCGAAGATATTACAAAACAAAATATTAATAAATATAGAAAAAAAGTGGGAATGGTATTCCAAAACTTTAACCTATTCCCGAATATGAGTGTATTAGAAAATATTACACTTGCTCCAAAAACATTTGGAGATGATACTGCTGAAAATATAGAGAAAAAAGCAGTTGAGTTATTAAAGAGAGTTGGACTTGAAGATAAAAAGGATGTTTATCCAAATAGTCTTTCAGGTGGTCAAAAACAACGTGTTGCAATAGCACGTGCCTTAGCTAACTCACCAGAAGTATTGCTATTTGATGAACCAACTAGTGCCCTTGATCCAGAGATGGTAAAAGAAGTACTAGACGTAATCAAAGAGCTCTCAGAAGAGGGATTAACTATGTTAATAGTTACTCACGAAATGAACTTCGCAAAAGAAGTTGCGGATAAAGTAATATTCATGGATGGTGGAGTAGTTTTAGAACAAGGAACACCATCAGAAATATTTGATAATCCTAAAGAAGAAAGAACCAAAGAATTCTTCTCAAAAATATTATAATATAGTAAATATCACTAAGGAATTATGAGAATTTCTTAGTGATATTTTTATAGATTAAATTAGATAAAATCAGTATTTAAAAAGATGATAACGTTTTATCTCATGTTAACTATGTGCTATAATAAGAGTAAATATAGTTGTTCTAAAGTACAAAGGATAATTATTTTAAAGGAGGAGAAATTATGACAGAGTTAGAAAGTTTTGCAAGATTAAGTTTAATTCCTATAGTTATTATTTTTTTAAAAGTTAAAGTATCAGGAGAAAAACATTTTAGGATATCTTCTGTTTCACTATTATTTGTAATATTTCTTAAATTTTTCTTCTTTGATTATAATGATTTTCCTATTACAAAAATGATGTATCTGTTTTTTGTATTATATGCTTTACAGATGCTTTTTGAATGTGGTAAATTATTGAAATTAATGGGAGTTATTCCTGACAGTGAAGAATAAAAATTAAGTTCTTTAGACATAGTAATACTTCTTAAAGTATAGTGTTTAAAGAATTTTTATCTATTTAAATTCGAATTATTAAGAAAACATAAAAGTTTAAAGTTCGGATTTAATCAGTTATCTTTATGTAAACAAATTAAAACAGAGATATTTAAAAGGATAATTCCGTTAGTTAGAAGGATGTAAGTATAGAAAAAACAATAAAATATGAACTTTCTGATAAAAAAACTCTTGACTTTTATTTTTAAAAGATTTATTATTATTTATGTGCTTCGGCATTAATAAAAACTAAGGAGAATTTTCTATTTATGTTAGAACGTCTTTTTAAATTAAAAGAGAATAATACTAATACTAGAACGGAAGTAGTTTCTGGTTTAATTACATTTTTCTCTATGAGTTATATTTTAGTAGTAAATCCAGCTGTATTATCAGCAGCAGGTATCCCGTTAGATAGAGTATTTACAGCGACAATAATCGCGATTTTAGTTGGTACTTTAATTATGGCATTAGCAGCGAACTATCCAATAGTAGTTGCACCTGGTATGGGTATAAACTCATATTTTGCAACACTAGCTGCAACATCAGGTTATAATTATAAAACTTTATTAGCAACTTGTTTTTTAGGAGCAGTTATTTTTGTTATACTATCAGCAACAAAATTCCGTGAGAGTTTAATTGATTCAATTCCTAATAACTTAAGATATGGTATTTCAGCAGCAATTGGTTTATTTATTGCCTTCTTAGGACTAAAAAACTCTGCTCTTATTGTTGCAAACCCACATACAATCCTTTCACTAGGGGATTTAAAAAATCCAGTTGCTTATATGACAATCTTAGGTATCTTTATTATCCTTGTTTTATTAGCTTTAGAAGTAAAAGGAGCTATTTTTATAGGAATGGCAGTAGTTGCTATTATTTCATACTTTACAGGAATGTTAAAAGTTGAAAAAGTGTTTGGTATTCCTCATATGGATTTAAGTTTATTATACAATCCAGTTAGTGAAAGTGTTAATGCCTTACAATTAGGATTATACGGAATAGTATTCACATTCTTAATGGTAACATTATTTGATACGACAGGTACAATGGTTGCCGTAACTACGCAAGCAGGATTAGTTAAAAATGGAAAAATGGAAAGAGCAAAAGAAGCTTTATTAGCTGACTCATTTGCTTCATTAGCAGGATCATTATTTGGAACTACACCAACGTCAGCTTATATTGAATCTTCTGCAGGGGTTGCTAACGGGGGACGTACAGGACTTACAGCTTTAACAACAAGTTTCTTAGTTGTAATCTCAATTTTCTTGTTCCCACTTGCAAGTAGCTTAGCTTCAGTGCCAGCGATTACATCACCAGCATTAATTATAATTGGTTCATTCATGATGGAAAGTATTGCTAAGATCGACTGGTCTGATATAACAGAAGCATTCCCAGCATTTGTAACAATTGTAGGTATTCCACTTACAGGTTCAATTAATGATGGTATCGCATTTGGATTTATCTTCTATGTAGTATTAAAATTATCTAAAAAACAATGGAAAGATATTCATCCATTAATGTATCTATTCGCAATATTATTTGTAATTCAATTACTTTGGTTACATGTTTAAAAAAACGGATTCGAAAAAAGTTTTTCGAATCCGTTTTCGCATTTATTTGTGTTGTTATCTGAAAACGCTATATTATTTTTGAAAAAGTGTTTGCCTTTTTTTAAAAGGTATAGTATTATAATAATACTATTATAAATTAAGAAAGGAAATAATATATATATGAAAAAAGGTTTATTAACCGGATTGTTATTATTTGGTATCTTTTTTGGTGCTGGTAACTTAATCTTTCCACCAGCGCTAGGAGTAAGTGCAGGTGGAAACTTTTGGCCAGCAATTTTAGGATTTGTTGTTTCAGGAGTAGGTATAGCGATCGTTACACTTATAGTAGGAGCACTTAATCCAAATGGTTATGGAGCTGAGATGGATGAAAAGATTTCGCCATTATTCTCAACAGCGTACTTAGTTTTACTTTATTTATCAATTGGACCACTTTTTGCGATTCCAAGAACTGCAGCAACAGCATTTGATATTGGGGTAGCACCAGTTGTAGCTGGAAGCAGTTTACCATGGTTATTAATTTTTACAATTGTTTATTTTACATGTGCATTCTTTTTAGCGATAAATCCAACAAAGATTTTAAATAGCGTAGGTAAAGTTTTAACGCCTATTTTTGCTTTATTAATCGTAATTTTAGTAATCTTAGGAGTTTCTAAATTTAATTCAACAGGAGAAGCTGCTAAAACTTATGCTACTAGTGGTTTAGCATTTGGAACAGGATTTATTGAAGGATACAATACACTTGATGCTCTTGCAGCTGTAGCATTCTGTATCATAGCGATGAGCGCTTTAAAACAATTAGGTTTTAAAGATAAAAAAGAATTTTTATCAAGTGTATGGATCGCTGGTATTGCAACAGGTATTGGATTCAGTATTTTATACGTTGGATTAGGATTATTAGGTAACAAATTTGCGGTACCTGCTGATGTTCTTGCCAATGCAAAAGTTAACAAAGGTGCATATGTACTATCTGAATCAGCTCGTCAATTGTTCGGTAATTTTGGAAGTATGTTCTTAGGAATTATGGTAATTCTTACATGTTTCACTACAACAGTAGGATTAATCGTGGCAACATCAGAATTCTTTAACAAAAAATTCCCACAATTATCATATGAAAAGTATGTAATTTTATTTACAGCTGTTGGATTTGCTATTGCAAACGTTGGGTTACAAAGTGTTATCCAATTCTCAGTACCAATGCTATTGTTCTTATACCCAATCACAATTGCATTAGTATTAATCGTTATTGTTAACAAATACGTTGCGTTATCTAAATTAGGAATGCAATTAACAATGGCAGTAGTTACACTAATCTCTATTCTTTCTGTAGTAGGAAGCACATTTAAAGTAGCAGCTTTAAGTAGTTTAATTGCAAAACTTCCTTTAGCAGCACAAAGTTTAGAATGGTTAGTACCTGCAGTAGTTTGCTTAGTAATTGCAGCTGTATTACCAAATAGACAAAAAGGTAAAGTTTACGATTTTAGTGAACTATAATTCTTAGTATAACAAAAAGCATTAGCTCGTAAGTAAGAGCCAATGCTTTTTTTATATTAATTTTTTTGCTTCATCTAGTAAGAACATCTTCACATTTAAAGATGAAGTGAATTTTTCTATATTAGACAATTTATCTTTATCTACATTATTTGTCATTTTATAAGCTCGGATAAGTTGATTTTTAGGTGTGTTTTCAGCTGAGATAAACTCAACGATATCAGATTTATATCCGAATGCTTCTAAGACTTCACTACGAACAGAATCCGTAAGAAGTGTAGAGAATTTTTCTTTCACAATCCCATGTTTTAACATGAATGGAAGGAAATCGGCATTTAATTGACCATTAACTTCCTTTTGACAACAAGGAACTGCGAAGAATACTTTTGCATTCCAACCAAGAGCTTTTAGAATAGCTATGTCAGTCGCAGTGTTACATGCGTGAAGACTTATAACCATATCTATCTCATCTTTATTTTCATAGTCGATAACATCACCATATATAAAGCTAAGATTAGAGAAATTAAGTTTTTCAGCTATATTGTTACAATGTTCAATGACTTCTTTTTTTAGATCTATTCCAATAATCTTCGCATTCATATTAAGAACTTCAGTTAAATAATAATAAGTAGAAAATGTTAGATAACTTTTACCACTACCAAAGTCTAGAATTGTAATCTGTTTATTAGAATCTAATTGAGTAGTAGCTTGTTTAATAAATTCAAGATATTTATTTATCTGTTTAAATTTATTGTATTTACTTTTAATAACCTTACCGTCTTTATTTTGAATTCCAAGCTCAATTAAAAATTGATATTTCTGTTTTTCATCTAAGAAGTAATCTTTTTTCTTATTATGTTCAAATGAAATAGCTTTAGAAGCTGTTTTCTTTCTATTTACACTTATTTTAAATTTCTTTGAAATTTTAATATTGATATTTTCATCCACAGTAACTACATTTATATCTTTTGCTAATTCGAAAAGGTCTTTAATCGTATTTTCAATATTCGAAGAATCAGTAGTAACTATATTAGTGTGTTTTATTATTCTTTTATATCTGTATTCTAGCTGTAGATTAATGCTTTCTTTAATACTAACTAATTTACCAATAACTTTATCAAGTTCTAATTCTTTATTGCGAATATTAGAAAAAGTTATTTTATTAATATTGTTATTAGCTATATGAGTCAAAATTTCTGAAATAATTTCGTGTTCCATTGTAGCTCCTTTTAGTTTCTTTTTATAATGATTTCTTATATATATTACACTAGTTTTTATTAATTCGCAACACAAGTGAAGTATATAGTTAAATGAAAAATTAAACTTCGGTAAAAATCTTAGAATAATTATTACAAATAATATTATTAATCCAAGTATAGGGAAAATTATTACCGTTGTTGGTTGAGTATTAGTATCATGCGTGGTATAATTTAGTAGTTAGAAAATAAGAAAAAGGTAGATAGTATGAATATATTAGATATTATTGATAATATAAAAGTGAAAACTATTTATGGAAATTTACCAGAAAGTGTAAATAATATATCTCAAGATTCTAGAAAAGTAGGCGAAGGGGATGTATTTGTCGCTATAAAGGGATATACGGTAGATGGACATAATTACATAGAAAAGGTAATTGAACAAGGGGCAGCATTAGTAATTGCGAGCCGTTATGAAAATTATAACGTAGAAAACTGTGCTGTGATTGTTATTAAAGAACATGAAATTGAAAAAATTGCTAGTATGATAGCTAAGAAAATTAATGAAGGTTCTGACGTACATACTGTTGCGGTAACTGGAACAAATGGTAAAACAAGTATCTCAACATTGGTACATAATATGTTGAGAACTTTAGGAGAAAGCAGTGCCTATATCGGAACGAATGGTTTCGGAAAAAATGATGCAGAACCTGTTTATTTCGGGAACACTACTCCTGATGTAGTAACTTTACATAATCAAATAGGAGAATTACGTCGAGAAAATATAAAAAATTTAGCATTTGAAGCATCATCGCATGCGATGGCGTTAGGTCGTATTTATAACGTAGATATCGATGTTGCGATATTTACTAATCTAACACACGAACACTTAGATTTTCATGGAGATATGCAGACTTATGCTTATGATAAGAGTTTATTATTCTCTACATTAGGAAATAATCTATCGGAAGCAAAATATGGAGTTTTGAATAAAGACGACAGTTATTATAAAGTTATTTCAAAATGTTTATACCAACAAGAAATAAACTACTCGATAGTAGATGAAAAAGCAGATTTTTATGCTTATAATATAAAACAATTTAAAGAAGATAAAGTTTATAAAACAAGTTTTACACTAAATTCTCCAGAAGGAACATTTGAATGTACTACTAATTATATTGGAGACTTTATGGTAAGTAATGTCCTTGCTGCTCTTATTGCTGTGTGGATAAAAGGTTATAGTGTTGAGCAACTAGTTAGTATCTTACCTAAACTTGGAGCACTATACGGTCGTATGGAAATCCTAGGAGATGATCTCCCAATTGATATTATAAGTGACTTTGCACACACTCCAGATGGCTATGAAAAATTATTAGAAGCAACTCGTGAGATGAGAAAAGGAAAACGAACTCTTCTTGTAACTGGAATGGGTGGTGGACGTGATATTTCTAAAGGACCATTAATTGGTGAAATTATCTCAGAAGCAGATTATGTTGTTATTACAACTGATAGTCCTCGTGATGAAGATGTGGAAGTTCTTATGGGATCAATTGAAAAAGGAATGACTCATAAAAATTATGAAAAAGTATGGTTTAGAACTGATGCTGTTAAACGAATAATTGAACTTTCTGAACCTGGAGATGTGGTGATATTAGCATCAAAAGGACGTGAAGATTATGAGATTCTTCAAGGCGGTAAAAAAGTTTGGCACTCAGATCCAATCGTTGCAGTAGAAGAAGCGAAAAAGAAATTTAATATTAAATAAGAAATTGAAAGGAAAATAACGTGGTAGAAAAAATTAGAGAACAAGTAGAAAAAAGAAGAACATTTGCGATTATCTCTCACCCCGATGCTGGTAAAACGACATTAACGGAGAAATTACTATTATTCGGTGGAGCTATTCGTGAAGCAGGAACAGTAAAAGGTAAAAAGACAGGAAAATATGCAAAAAGTGACTGGATGGATATTGAGAAACAGCGTGGTATCTCTGTAACTTCATCAGTAATGCAACTTGACTATGATAACAAAATTATCAATATCCTAGATACACCAGGGCACGAAGATTTCTCAGAAGATACATATCGTACACTTATGGCAGTAGATAGTGCCGTAATGGTTATTGACGGAGCTAAAGGGATTGAGGCTCAGACATTAAAACTATTCAAAGTATGTCGTATGCGTGGAATTCCAATCTTTACATTTATCAACAAAGTTGACCGTGAGATTAAAGATCCATTAGAATTACTAGAGGAAATTGAAGAAAAATTAGAAATTGAAACATATCCGATGAACCTTCCTGTAGGTATGGGACAAAACTTCTTCGGTATTATGGATAGAAAAAATCATTTTATCGAACCGTTTAAAGAAGATAGTGATTTCGTAGAATTAGACGAAGAGTATAATATTGTAGATGATAATCCACTTGCTCAAGATACTATGTATCAAAAATGTGTAGAAGATATGATTCTTATTACAGAAGCAGGTGTTGACTACGACTATGACAAACAACTAAAAGGTGAACAAACTCCAGTATTCTTCGGATCAGCATTATCATCATTTGGTGTAGAAAGTTTCTTAAACTATTATGTGGATAATGCACCAACACCAAAAGGTCGTCGTGGAGTAAATGAAGAAGATATTCAACCAACAGGAGAAGACTTCTCAGGATTTATCTTCAAAATCCAAGCAAATATGGACCCTAAACACCGTGATAGAATCGCATTCTTACGTGTATGTTCAGGTGAATTTAATCGTGGTATGGATGTAAACTTAGCAAGAACAGGGAAAAAAATAAAAATTTCACGTTCAACTAACTTCATGGCAGATGATAAAGCTACTGTAGATGTAGCCTATGCAGGAGATATTATAGGGCTTTACGATAGTGGAAACTATCAAATCGGTGACACACTTTATCAAAATAAAAAAGTTGAATTTGAAGCACTTCCTTCATTCACACCAGAAATATTCGTAAAAGTTTCTGCGAAAAACGTACTGAAACAAAAACACTTCCACAAAGGTGTTGAACAACTTGTACAAGAAGGAGCTATTCAATACTATAAAACATTACATACGAATCAAATTATCTTAGGAGCTGTAGGTCAACTGCAATTTGAAGTATTTGAGCACCGTATGAAAAATGAATACAATACTGAAGTAATAATGGAGCGTATTGGACAAAAAACTACTCGTTGGATTGAAAATGAAGAATCAATTAATGAGAATATGTCAAGTTCAAGAAGCATCTTAGTTAAAGACTTATACGATAACTATGTATTCTTATTCGAAAATGATTTCGCGATGAACTGGTTCAGCGATAAATATCCAGATGTGAAACTATTTAGTAAACTTTAAAATAAAAAAGAGTATCTCAATCATTTCTTGAGATGCTCTTTAATTTTTCTAATTATATAGATGTTTTAGTTAAAAAAAAAGGTTACATGGTTATTATAGTTTTACATGTAAAAATTTGAAAAAAACTGCTTATAGGTATATAATTAAGTGTTGGCAAAATTTTAATATAAAGAGGATAGCATGAGAAATTTAATAAAGAAAATGCTGGATCTTTACAAAGAACCTAAATACAAAAGTATAGTTAACTACATATTCTTTGGAGTTTGTACGACGCTAGTAAATGTTGTTACATATTTTATTTTGTATTATTATGGGATGGAAGTTAGACCAGCGAATTTAATATCTATAACATTATCAATTTTATTTGCATATTTTGTTAATGCTAAGTACGTATTTAATTCAAAGGCTGCAGGATTTAAGAAAGTATTTTATGAACTTACTAAATTCTTTACAGCTAGATTATCTACGCTTGTTATAGAGGTATTTGGAGTAGAATTATTTATTTACTTAGGAATGAATGCTTATTTAAGTAAATTTATTATTCAATTCGTAGTACTTGTTGCTAATTATGTTATTAGTAAATTTTTAGTTTTCACAAAGGAGAAAAATAACTAATGAAATGGTTTATTACTGATATGGATGGAACTTTTTTAAATGATAAAAAAGAAGTTGCACCAAATGCGAAAGATGTAATAGTAAAACTGCAAGATAAAGGAAGTAAATTTATAATTGCCACGGGAAGACCTGATATTGCGGTTAAACATTATTATTACAACTTAGGGATGAACGATGTAGTTATTTCTAATAATGGAAGTTTAATTAGAAATCTATTAACAGGTGAAATAGTTTATCAAAAGAGTTTTAAGATAGAAGAAATTGAAAAGATTTATAGCATGTTTAAAGAACTAAATGATAATGAAATAGAATTTCACGTATACACACTAAATTATATTTATTGTGATCGCTTGTCATTTAGTATGGCTCGAATGAAGAAACTTGAAGCGGATATGCCTGAAGAGCTAAAAACGCCAATGTATATTCACGAAGACATCATTGGAGAGCTTAAGAAAAACAATGAAGATTGTCAGAAAATCATGATGATTGCTAAAGATCACGATAAAGTAGTTAATTTCTTTAATGAGGTAAGTAAAGTTCTAGAAGTAGATGGTACATTCTCAGCGACTGATTTCTTCGATATTATGCCGAAAGGATGTAATAAAGGAACAGCAATTGAAAAACTAGCTGAATATTACAATTCTCCAATCGAAGATTGTGTAGTATTTGGGGATAATTTTAATGATAAAGAAATGTTCGATGTAGCAGGCTGGAGTGTTTGTCCAAATAATGCTAAAGAAGAAATTCAAGAAATGTGTAACGAAGTTATTGGAAATAATAATGATTTTTCTGTTATTAAATATGTAGAAGATTATTATAAAAAAATTAAATAAATACTTGATAACTTAGCGAAAATTTGATAAATTAGAAGGTAGCGTATTAATTACCTATATAGCGATTTACATATAAATAATTTTATATTTGATTACTATAAATTGTACAATGAAAAATAAAATAAAGGAGAACTTTCATGAGAGGAAGAAGAAATGAGAAGAAAAAGTTCAGTAGAATACTTGCTTTCTTGTCATTAGTTGTTATTATTCTTACTTCAATAGGATTAACATCTAAAACTAATGCAGAAAAAGTAAATCTTGGACTGGATCTTCAAGGAGGATTTGAGGTACTATACCAAGTAGAACCTCTTAAAGAAGGTCAAACTATAGATGAAGCAGCTGTTAAAGCAACTGCTGACACTATTAGTAGACGTATTAACATACTTGGGGTAAGTGAACCTGTTATCACTGTTGAATCAGGAAACAGAATTCGTGTTGAACTTGCAGGTGTTAAAGATCAGGAATCAGCTCGTAAAGTTTTATCAACGCAAGCGAACTTAACTATTCGTGATATTGAAGATAAAGTACTGTTAGATGGTTCTGATTTAGAAGAAAATGGAGCTTCTCAAGGATTTGATCAAAACAACAAGCCAGATGTTAACTTGAAGTTAAAAGATGCTGATAAATTCGGTAAAATTACTTCTGAGATTAGTAAAAGAGGTCAAGGACAAAACTTAATGGTTATTTGGATGGACTTCAACGAAGGAGATTCATTTAAAGCTGAAGCGGCTAAAGAGAAACCTAAATATGTTTCTGCACCACAAGTTGCGCAAACTATTAACTCTAAAGATGTTCAAATAACTGGTAACTTTACTGTTAAAGAAGCTAAAGAAATGGCAGCTTTATTAAACTCAGGTGCTTTACCAGTTAAATTAACAGAAATCTATTCTAACTCAGTAGGTGCTCAATTCGGTGCTGATGCATTACATCAAACAGTATATGCGGGTGCTATCGCGTTAGCAATTATCTGTTTATTCATGTTAGTTATTTATCGAGTTCCTGGATTCGTAGCGAGCGTAATGATGGTTGCTTACGTGTATATTACTGTCGTATTCTTCAATATGATCTCAGGGGTATTAACACTTCCTGGTATTGCAGCATTAATTCTTGGGGTTGGTATGGCAGTCGATGCTAATATCATCATGTATGAAAGAATTAAAGAAGAAGTACGTGCTGGATATCCATTGAAGAAAGCATACTTAGACGGTGCTAAACAATCATTATGGACAATCTTTGACTCGCAATTCACAACAGTTATCGCTGCAGTAGTATTATTCATCTTTGGTACAAGTAGTGTTAAAGGTTTCGCGACAATGTTATTACTATCAATACTTGTCAGCTTTATTACTGCGGTATTCGGTACTAGATTATTACTTAGTCTATTAGTAAACTCTAATATCTTTAACAATCACCCAGGATACTTCGGTGTTAGCAAGAAGAGTATTCACGAAACTAAGTTTGGTATAAATTCACTTAACTTAAGTACTAAATTTGAATGGTTAAGCTTCACTAAGCACATGAAGAAATTCTTTGCATTAAGTATTGCTATTATGATTGCAGGATCTATTTCTCTAGGAATGAATAAACTAAATCTAGGAATTGACTTCTCTAGTGGTACTCGTATAGACGTAGCTGCTAATACTGAACTATCAGTAGATAAAGTTCAAGAAGATTTAAACAATCTAAAAGTAAAAGATGAAAAAATAGTTTTATCACCAGATAAAAAACAAGCGACAATTCACTCTAAAGAGAGCTTTGGACAAGAAAAATCAATAGAAATAAAAGAATACTTTGCTAAAAAATATGAAAAAGATGCTAACCTAAGTGTTGTATCTCCAGTAATCGGTAAAGAATTAGCTAAAAATGCTTTATTCGCATTAATGTATGCATCTATAGGTATTATTATCTATGTAGCATTCAGATTCGAATGGCGTATGGGACTTACAAGTGTTATCGCATTACTACATGACGTTTGTATTATCATTTTCATCGCGAGCTTATTACGATTAGAAATAGATATTACATTCATCGCAGCTGTATTAACAATTGTAGGTTACTCAATCAACGATACTATCGTTACATTCGACCGTATTCGTGAACATATGCGTCATGAAAAAGTATTAACATCAAAAGAACAAATTTACAAACTTGTGGACGTATCGTTACGACAAACATTAACTCGTTCTATCAATACTGTATTAACAGTTATAATCACAGTAGTAGTTATGTTGTTATTAGGAAGTAGTTCAATCTACTCATTCAACGTAGCATTACTTATTGGATTAGTCTTTGGTTTATATTCATCACTATTTATCGCAGCTCAACTATGGGCAGTATTAAAAGTACGTGAATTAAACAAAAAAGGGAAAATCGAGGCTAGTGTTCGTCAATCTCCAAGAGAGAGAAAAGAAAACGATAAAGTTTTAGTATAGAAATAAATAGACCCAAAATTAAGGAAACTTAGTTTTGGGTCTATTTTTGTATTTATGAGAGAACTATTGATAAATATTCTCAACAATTATAGAAAAAATTAAAATTTTAAGAGGGATAATGATAAACTACTTTATATAATTATATATTGTAATTTATATAAACACATATAATTAATATAAATACATATAATACTTATAAATTAATATGGGTTTATTAATTTATAAGTTTAAAATAGTAGTATTATAATAGCAAATAATGAATTTTAATAATGAATTAGAAAAATATAAAAAATTGTTATATAATCTCATGGGAAATCTATTATTTAAATTATGTTATTTATTGTAAATAAAGTAAAAGTATAGTATAATATAGTCCTATATTCAGTAGTTTACATAAGTTACTTTATATACAAAAATGTATTTTTTATTTTTTTTATATTATTTTAGAAAACACAAAATTATATAGATTCAGTAAATTAAATCTATATATAAACTTTAAATATAAAAGGAGGTTTATAATGTATAGTAAAAACAATAAAAAGATGAATGAACAAAAACAACTTGAAAAAGTTAATCAATACGGGATTAAAAAATTCAATGTTGGAACAGCGTCAGTATTAGTGGCTGCTGGTTTTGCATTCTTAGGAGGAGGTAATGCTTTAGCGAGCAATGATACTGCTGTAAATAATGCTAATGAACCAGCAAGTGAAACAGCAGCTACTACGCCTGCTAAAGAAGAAACACCAGCACCTACAGTAGCAAAAGCAAACAAAGCTAACCTAAGTGCTGCAATCGCACGTGTCCAAAATGCAATCGCAAAAGCAGCTGTAACAGAAAAAACAGCTTCAGCAATTGAAGAAGGAAAAGCAGAATTAGCTAATGCACAAGCTCTAGAAGCTAGTGAAACAGCTACACAAGGTGAAGTTGATAAAGCAACTGTAACCCTAAAAAACAGAGCTTTCGTATTAGAAACTATGCCAAAAGCTAAAGCAGAATCTAAAGAAACTCCAGACGCTAAACCAAAGGCAGAAGTTAAAGAAGAGAAAGTAAACAAAAAACAAGATCCTCGTAATGGTCAAGCTATACCTGGACAAGGTGAAAGTGGATTTAGAGCGAGTTCATATGTAGTTGGTTCTGATAATCAGCCAAATGTACCAACAGCTGCAAACACAGGTAAATCAAAACTTACGTTTGAAGCTCCAACTACAGCACAAATTGAAGCAATTAAAGAAGGATTGAAGAAAAATACAGTTCAACCTAGTAACCTAGATGTTAATAACGTTACTGCTGTAGGTGGTGGTAGTGCTTCAAACGTTATCGTTCAGGGTACAGGAGGAACACCAACAACTCTAGAATTAGAAATTTTATCTAATCAACATGTTGGAGAAGAAAGTAACCCTCCAGGCATCGGTAGTAACATGAGAAAAGGAAGACTGGACTATCCATTATCTCCTGAGGATGTTAAAAAGCTAGAAGCAGAAGCTCCGCTTTGGAATGGTAAATTAAAACCAGATGGAAGTAAAGTTTCAACTAATGCGGGTGAACAATATGGTAACACTGGTGGATATGAATTCTTAGCTACTGAAATCTACAAATTAGGTTACGAACAAGGTGTTGACAGAGTTTATATTCCAAATATTAAACAAAGAATTGCTCTTACAGAAGCTGCAAAAGCTGCAGGATGGGAAGTAACAAATATTACGCCAACAAACTTACCACCAGGTTTAATCTATGATGCAAAAACAGATACTATCCAAGGTAGAGTAGTAGCTCCAGTACAAAATGGTGTATATGACTTCCGTTTAGCAGTAGATGCAGTAAATAAAACAACGAATCAAACTGCAAAAGTTACACTAGCTGACCTACGTGTAGGGTGGATTGGATGGCAAGATACTAAACCACCTAAAATTGAAGTGTCAAAAGATGCTTATGAAACAGAAGTAGGAAAAGATGTAGATATTGACATCAAATACAGTGATGAAGCTGGATCAAACTTCTCAGGAAAAAGAAGAAAAGTTAATTACAAACTTGCTGATGGAAGAACAGTAGAAATCCCTAACCAAAACTTCAGACAAGCTATATCAGGACTTGCAGGAAATCCAACAACTACATCAGATGGTCCAGGTAGAACTTCAATTCCAGGTTTAACTTATGATTTATCTAAAGATGGAACACCTGTCGAAGATGAAAATGGGGATCAAAAAATCTATGGTAAAGGTAAAATTTCTGGTAAACCTACAAAAGCTGGGGTTTATACAGTAGGAGTTTACGCAAAAGATTATAATTCAAAAACTAAAGGTGAAACACCTTGGATTCAATCAGGGCATGAAGTTCAAGAATATATCACAGTAGTTGTTAAACCAACTGTTAGCGTCAAAAATGTACATGCTTATTCTACAAAAATTCCTGTAGAAATTTCTGAAGGTGCTTCTACAGCAGAAGTAACATTACCAAATGGGAAAGTTACTAAATTGGTAGCGAAAAATGGTAAATGGGTTGTTGCAGAAGGAACTACAAATACAAAAGCAGCTGTAGGAACAGAACTAGGGGATTTAGGAGATGAAATCAATATCCCAGTATCACAAGAAGATACAGCGACAGCAGCAACTGATACTATCACAGCTAAAGCTACTACAGAAAATGTAAAAGCTACGTTATTAAGAAATAAAATTGAATTAACTGATGCAGCTGGAGTGAAACATACTGCAACATTAAGTAAGGACACAGGTCACTGGGAACTTGATGCTGCATATAAAGAAGTGAAAACTCCAAAAGCTGATGGTGGTTACACATTAACAAAACGTCAAGTTTATACAGAAGTACAAACAGATGGAAGTGTAAATTATTACATTTATTCTTATACAAGAACTTATAATGCTCAAGACGAAGTAGTAAGTGTAGACGATGTAACAAGAGATAAGACTGTAGTACCAAGACAAAATACTGAGGATACTCAAGGTGCAACAACTGTTGTTGAGTATGATGCTGTTACAAAAGAGTGGAAAGCTTCAGATGGTTCAACAGTAAAAGCAACTAAAGAAGGCGATTTCTGGAAAGTAGAAACAACTTCAGGGTTCACTGGTTTAATTAAAGGAAGTAAATCAGAAAAAACAGATTTAGGTTCTATTCTTAACGATGCGCCAACAGCTACGTCAACTTCTTACACAACAGTAAAAGGTGCAACAGTTGACTTAGTAAAACAAGCTTCAGCTGCGGTAACAATTAAAGATACTGAAGACGATGCTACAACTGATCCTAAGAAAGAAACAACAGTTACAAAAGTGACATTAACTTCTCCTTCAGGAAAAGTAACAGAATATGCTACGGCAGAAGCAGCTTCAGCAGCTAAACTTACTGAAGTAGGTGTGTACACTGTTAAAGTAGAAGTAAAAGATAGTAATGGTAATGTCGTTACTGCAAATGATGATACTGAAACTGGAACAAATAAAGGCGCTGATACTGCAGTAGCATCAACAACTTATACAATTACAATCAAAGATCAACCAACTGATAAAGTTTATGTTGTAGAAGATGAAACTGTAACGAATGACCAATTAAAAGAAAAAGTTGTTCCTACAGAAGTAGATGGATTTACTGCAACTAAAAATGATATTGCAGATATTCCAACAACAGCTAAAAAGGCTGGTCAAACACTAGAAGTACCAGCAACAGTAAATTATACAAAAGAAACTGAAACAATTCCTGTAGAAACTAAAGTAGATGTTGTAGTTTTACCAAAAGTAGAACCAACAGGAGTAAAAGTTCTTAAAGATAGTACTGGTTTAGAGGAAGCTGTTAAAGCCAAAGCAGTAGAGGCAGCTAACGCAGTTCCAACTGGTAAATTACCAGATGGTGTAACTGTAAGAGTTAAAGAAGTTAAAGCAGGAACAGTACCAGCAACATCAACAACTGGAGAACAAACACCAGCAACAGCAGTTGTAGAGTATGTAAAAGATGGTAAAGTAGTTGCTACTAGAGAAGTAACAGTACCAGTAACAGTAGTAGGTTCAACAGCTAAGAAATTAGTAGTATTTGAAGGCGATACAGTTACAAAAGATGATGTGAAAGGTGCTGTAACAGCAGGTACAGACGGAACAAAAGGTGAACCTGTGATTGCTGATGATATTACTGCTAAAGCAGGAAATAAAGAAGCAACAGTTCCAGTAACATACGATGGAATTAAAGATACAGAAACGGTTAAAGTACCAGTAACAGTATTACCAGTTGCTAAAGATGAAGTAACAGTTACAAAAGGAACTGCTGTTGATAAACTTAAAGAAGTTACAAAAGCAAAAGCAGAAGAAGTAGTAAATTCAGCTGATTTCAAAGCACAATTACCGAAAGATGCACAAATTAAAGGTGTAGGAGAAATTACTAAAGAAGTATTAGCAACAATCACTGCAAATAAAGGTGATAATCAGGGAACAGTTAAAGTCCCAGTAACATACGTAGTAGATGGTGTAGAATATACAAAAGATGCTGAAATTACTGTAAATGTTATTGCTGGAGTTCCACAAATCGTGCCTGTAAGTGAATCTAAAGCTCAACCAGATGCGAAAAACAGTGTTGATTCTGATGATTTCCCAGAAGATGCTACATATGAGTACAAAAAACCAGTAGATACAACAACAATTGGTGATAAAGAAGTAACGGTAGTAGTAAAACAAGGTGATAAAGTATTAGCAGAAGTACCAGCAACAGTACGTGTAGTAGATAGTACACCACAATTTGTTGTTGCGGATCCTAAGAAACCACAACCAGACGTTAAACAAAGCATTACTCCAGAAGAATATCCAACAGGAACTACATTTGAGTATAAAGAACCAGTTGATACAACAACATCAGGAGAAAAAGATGTAGTTGTTGTAGCTAAATTAGATGGAAAAGCAATTGTTGAAGTGCCAGCTAAAGTAATGGTAGTAGATCCTAAGACACAATATGTGTTTGAAAATGATCCGAGTAAAGATGTTAATCCAGAGAAGAGTATTGATCCTGAACAATATCCAGAAGGAACTAAATTCTCTTATAAAGAACCAGTTGATACAACAATACCTGGAGACAAAAAAGTAACAGTAGTAGCTAAAGATGGTGAAGACAAACTTGTAGAAGTCCCTGCAGTAGTTAAAGTATTACCATTAGTGAAACCAGAAGGACTAACAGTTCTTAAAGGAAGCGAAAACTTAGAAGATGCAGTTAAAGCTAAAGCTGAAGAAGTAGTAGCTGCATTACCAAAAGATAAACTTCCAGAAGGTGTAACTGTAAAAGTTAAAGAAGTAAAAGCGGGAACTACACCAACAACATCTGAAGTAACTGAAACAGGTAAACCAAAATCTGCAACAGTAGTTGTTGAATATACTGATGATAAAGGAAATGTTGTTGGAACTAAAGAAGTAGAAGTACCAGTAACAGTAGTAGGCTCAACACCTAAACCAGTAGTAGTATTTGAAGGTGAGAAACCAACAAAAGCTAAAGATGCAGTAACACCAGGACAAGGTGGAACAGTTGGAGAACCAACAACATTACCAGAAACAGCTGGGAAAGCAGGAGCTACAGATGTAACAGTAGAAGTACCAGTAACTTACGAAGGAATTAAAGATCCTGAGAAAGTAACAGTACCAGTAACAGTATTACCAGTAGCTAAAGGTGATGTGACAGTAGCTAAAGGAACAACTCCTAAAGAACTAAAAGACTTAGCAAAAGCAAAAGCTGATGAAGCAATTAAAGCAAAAGACTTTACAGATAAATTACCAAAAGATGCAACAGTAACTGTTGGTGATGTAACTGAAGAAGTACTAGCTAAATTAACTGCTGAAAAAGGAACAAATACAGGAACTGTTAACGTACCAGTAACATACAAAATTCCTGGTGATGATACTACTTACACAACTACAATCCCTGTAACAGTAAATGTTGTAGAAGCAGTACCTACTCCAATCGAAACACCAGTAACTAAGACACCATTAACACAAGAAGATTACACTAAAGGAATTACTCTTCCAGAAGGTGGAAAAGTTACAAATGTTGAAAATCTACCAGATTTAACAACACCAGGTAAGAAAGATCCAGTTAAAGTAACAGTCGAGTTACCTAATGGTCAAACTATTACTGTTGATGTACCAGTAAATGTAACACCAGTTAAGGAAATCGTAACACCAGTAACTAAGACGCCATTAACACCAGAAGATTACACTAAAGGAATCACAATTCCAAAAGGTGGAAAAGTAACGAATGTAGAAAATATTCCAGACTTAACAACACCAGGTAAGAAAGACCCAGTTAAAGTAACTGTGGAATTACCAAATGGTAAAATAGTAACAGTGGAAGTACCAGTAACAGTGACACCAGTTAAGGAAATAGAA
>NZ_JAPWCB010000016.1:0-46425 GCF_041433745.1 Gemella sp. 27098_8_149
AAAGAACCGGCAGAGATGCCGGTTCTTTTTTGTACAAGATTTGTCTATTATTTGTTAAGTGTTTTTTATTTTATAAAAGATAGAAATACCTATTAGTAATATTAGAGAAAGTAGGAAATTAAAAGTAACAATATATTGAACAGAATATATCTTTAAAAAATAACTAGAAGACACTAAGATGATTATTGCCGATATTCTTGAGAGACTTGATTTCATTGAAGTTAATGAGCTAATGTTTTGGATTGTTACTCTATTTGCAAAATTATTAGTTAATATATATTCAATAACTGTGAAAACCAAGACGCTATATGTATAAAGGAGTAGGGCCACATAAATATTAGATACATGTAAAAATAATGGTGGTACGATAGAAAATATTAGTAAGAATTTTAGGCGGTTTTGTCCATTATTAAAATTTAGAATTGGAACAGAATAGGCTAATATTGCTAATACTTGAAATAATATATATAGAATATATAGTTTGCTGCTGCTCCAACCTTTTTCTAAGAACAATGCTTGCCATAATTGAAAGTGAGTTTGGAAAAACACTTGATTTACTATACTTAGAATAAATAGTAATTTTAATTCTCTGGATTTTTTAAGTTCATATATACTAACTTTTACCTGTTGTTTTAGAGAAGAGTTCTCTCTAAGCATTGGTGTACTGTATTCTTTAAAAAAGATAGAGATTATTAATATGGATAAGAAACAAAGAACGACTGATAGAAAATAAAATTTCAAACCATAATTAAAATATAAATATGATCCCAATAGACTGCCAATAATCACCGCTACTAAGGAAAATTGATTAGATAATTTTATAAATCTATTAATGTGTACCTTAGAATTATTTTCTTTTTTTATATCATTAATGATGGTTGCTTCTATTGTACCGCTATTAATCGACTCAGAAAACCCATATAGGAACCAGATAAAACAAATGAGATAATAATTATGACTGTAATAAATTAAAAGACACATTATCAATAACATGACGTTTGATAGAATATATAGTTGTTTACGAGAATATAAGTCAGCCCATAATCCACTCGGGATTTCAAATAATAATATAGCTAAACTATACATAGCCTGAACAACTGCTATATTAGCAATAGTTAGTCCCTTTTCGAATAATATTAAAGTTAAAATCGAGTGAGGTAATGCTTTTGTTAGTGAAATCAGTATTATTGAAATATAGTACACTAAAATATTTTTCTTTAATAAATTAGTCATTATAATTCACCTTCGAACAATATTTTGCAATTTTTGCCAATAGTATTTGAAATTTCTAGTTTTTCGAAATTTCTATTAGAAATACCTAATCTTTTATTGGAAATAGGGGATTCTACTAACAAATATTTGGAGTAGTTTGAAAAAAATATATTATTTATCATAAGTAACCACCTCGTTTTATATATTAAAACAATATTAGCATTAGATAAAGAAAAAGTCAACAAAAATATTAAAATAAGCATAAAATATAAAACTAAAGTATTTAAAAATACAGCGAAATATTCGTAAAGAACTAATTATTAAAAAGAATGATTGTATAATATGAGAGTATGTGTTATTATATTTTTAATGGAAATATAATAGTATATATTTAGGAGTTGTTATGAAAACTAGATTAGCTAATTTAATTAAAACAAAACGTAAAGAGTTAAAGTTGTCACAGAAGACGTTGGCAGAAGGAATATGTACGCAAACTGTTATTAGTAGGATAGAGAAAGGAGAAATAACTCCATCAGTTGATATATTTTTTAAAATCATAAAAAAACTTTGTATACCAATGGAAGACATAGCAAATCTATTTTCTTTAGATATGACGAATGTAAAAGATTTATCATTTGATTTCTATGAGCTAGAAGAAATGTTAGTAAAAAGAGATTATAAAACCTTATCAGTTTTGGTGAAATCTATAAATTTAGAATCATTAAATAAAGAAGAATTATTACATGTACAGTGGTTAAAATCTATTTTACTGTATCAAATAGAACGTAAACTGGATGTTGCTATAGAAAAGTTGGAATCTCTTAGAGAAAAAGTTGAAATAGGCTCTCTTTTATATTGTAAAATCTGTAATACTTTGGGGAATTTTCATTCAGAAAGAGAAGATTTTTTAAGTTCTAAGAAATATTATGAATTGGTATTACCTTATCTTGATGTTATTAAAGGAACAAGTTTTGAACAACCTTTCTATTATTCAATATCAAGGATTTATGGAATGATACAACAGCTAGAAGAAGCTACTAAGTGGAATGCACTAGCTATCTCAAGAGCTTTAAGTATTAAATCATTTTATATGTTAGGTGATAATTATTTTTTACAATCAAAATTATTCGAAGAGCAGAAATTAATAGACAGTGCCATAGATTCATGTAATAAGGCTATAAATATTTTTATGCTAGAAAATAATGAGTATATGAAGGGACTGACGTTATCATATCTATCAAAGTTGAAGGAGAAAGTGAGCGAAGAAATTCTATAGATTCTGATTAATTATTGGAGTGATTAAAAATTTATGATCTCGTAGAACTAAATTTTATCGAATCTCCCTGCAAAGTTTATTAGATATCTAAAAAGCTTTTATATAAGCGAATTTAGATATCAATAAACCACTGTGTCTATGAGTTATAATGCACACTTTTTTAAATTTAGACCTTTTGGGTCTGCCACTGTGTTTAATTATTTCTATTTTCAAATTATTCTATAATGATGTAAAACAATCCAGAATTAGCTTTAAAGCTATACTCTGGATTGCTTTATATATTTTAGTATTTCTCCAATATTTCACCTCTTACCGCTGAGATAAGGTAAAGTGAACCTGTAATTAGAAGAATTTCATCATCTTTTAGATTTGGGATAATATTGTTTAAAGCAACTTCATAATTATCATATTTAGTAACATGAGTATCGCCAAAACTTTTTACTAGATTATCAAGATTTGATTCTTTAATCTCGATTGGAACTTTAGTTGCTGAGAATTCAGCTGGAATAGTTTTTAATTTTTCAATCATGTCTTTATAATCTTTGTCTTCAAGAATACCAAGTAGAATCTTCA
The DNA here is from genome assembly GCF_041433745.1 of Gemella sp. 27098_8_149. NCBI lineage: Bacteria > Bacillati > Bacillota > Bacilli > Caryophanales > Gemellaceae > Gemella > Gemella sp. 27098_8_149. The sequence goes on from NZ_JAPWCB010000016.1 coordinate 3,062, forward strand.
ATTTAGGGAATTTTTGCTTATCTAGGTAAGCTACTAAACTATCAATACCATCATTATTATGCGCGCCATCTAGAAGGATATTTTCACGGATCCACTCTAAACGTCCTACCCAAACTGATTTGCTTAGAGCTTCTTTTATAATTTTATCTTCTATATCAATAATATTGCGTTTTTTCAGGTTAGATAGTGCTTCTAAAGCTAAAGATGCGTTAAAAATCTGGTGAGCACCGACCATTTTTGTAGAATAGTCTACACCTTTATATGAAAATTCATTACCCCTAGCTTCGATTTTATTTACAACAATATCACCTTCGTTTAAAATACTTAAGCTAGCATTTTTTTCTTCACAAATGTCTCTTATTACATTTATGACACCTTTAGAAGCAGGATAAATTAGAACATTATCATTTTCTTGAATAATTCCACCTTTTTCATAAGCAATCTTTTCAAGAGTATCTCCAAGAATAGCAGTGTGATCTAGGCCGATTTTTGTAATAATAGATAATACTTTTTCTTTAAAAATATTTGTTCCATCATATCTTCCGCCAAGACCAACTTCCATAATAACGAAATCTGTTTTTTGATCTCTAAAGTATAATAGAGCCACACCAGTGATAAATTCAAAGAATGACAGTTTGTCACTTGGATCTGGATTATTTTGATCATAAGTTTCTTGAACCAATTTAAATAATCGATAAGCTTCTTTATATGAAATAAAATCATCATTAACACGAATTCTATCGTTAAAACTCAGCATACCAGGACTTGTGTATAATCCAACTTTATACTTAGTTTTTAAGACATCCTTTAAATAAGAACAAGTAGATCCTTTACCATTAGTACCGGCAACATGGATTACCCTAAGATCTTTTTCAGGGTGATCGAAAAGCTCAAGAATATGTTCCATTCTATGAAGACCCAGTTTCATACCAGTACGTTCAATTTTATACGATGAAGTAATAAGAAGTTCTTCACAAACACATTCAATTGCATAGTTTACAACTTCATCTTCATCTAAAGTTAGAAGTTTTTCAGCAAGTTGTTCTAAATTTAACTGACTGAAAAGTGCTAATATGTTATTTTTATCTTCTAAATTATTTTCTATTAAATATTTCTCAAATTTCATTTTACAATTCAAATTCATAAATAAACACCAACATTTCTAATAATATACACTTAATTTTATAATGATAAAGATGAATTGTAAAGAATATAATTTTGGTGATTTTAATGGAGGGATTTAACTAGGGACTGTTCCAAAAGTTCTAAAATTTAACAAAGTCAATAAGAGAATTCATAGACGCAGTGGTTTATTGATATCTAAATTCGCTTTATAAAAGCTTTTTAGATGTCTAATAAACTGTGTGGGGGTGACTCTACAAAATCTTGTTTCTTAAGAAATCAAGATTTTTGAGTCACTCCCAATACAAAAAAGTGCGTACTTTAATTTTAATTCTTAGTATGCTAGTATAATTAGTGAAGAAGTTAGAGATAAAAAAGGAGAACAACATGATAGCAATAACAGGTGTAACAGGAAAATTAGGTGGAAGAGTAGCAAAAGTTTTAAGTGAACGAGGGATAAATACTGTTCATATTGCAAGAAATCCTATGAAAGCTAAGAAATACAGTAATGCAGAAATAAGAAAAGCAAGTTACGAGAATAGTGAAGAAAGTCGAGCAGCATTAACTGGAGTAAAAACATTATTAATGGTATCAGCGAAGGAAAATGCTAAAAGGGTAGAAGAGCACATTGGATTTATAGACGCAGCTAAAACAGCAGGAGTAGAACATATTGTATATATTTCATTCTATAATAATAAGGAAGATGCGACATTTACTTTATCACGAGATCACTATCAAACAGAAAAATACATAAAAGAACAAGATTTACAATATACATTTCTTAGAGATAATTTTTATTTAGATTTCTTTTTAGATATGTGTTTGGAATATGGAGAACTTCGAGGACCAGCAGGAGATGGTTTAGTATCTGCAGTAGCACGTAAAGATGCTTCGGATATGGTAGTAGCAGTTATGTTAAATACAGAAGAATATAAAAACAAAGTATTAAACTTAACAGGACCACGAAATTTATCGATGAGTGAGATTGCTGAGATTGTTAGTAAAAAAATAGGTAAGGAAATCACATATTACAATGAAACAGTAGAAGAAGCCTATAAATCTCGTCAAAAATGGGAAGCGGAACAATGGGAATATGATTCATGGGTAAGTACGTATACAGCTATAGAAAAAGGTGAACAAGAAGGAGTTTCACTAGATATAGAAAAAGTATTAGGTAGACCAGCAACATCAATAGAGCAACTTTTAGAGGAGTATATAGTCTAGAGATTTAAAATAGAGACAAGGTGACAATGTATAACAAAGTCACCTTGTCTCTATTTATTGTTTTTGAAGAAATCATCTTCATTTTGTTCACTATGAGAGAATCGAATTATTATAATCCTATTATTTAGAGAATCGATAGAGTAATAAAGAATATATTGCATAACTAAAGCTTTTCTAATGTGAATATTATTTATATATTTATTTTGAATTAATTTATAACTATTCGGAAATAAACATATATTGCTTAATGTTAATCGAAGTTTTTTTAAAAAGTTTTTAGTTGCTGTAGGGCTAGCTACGGTAAATTCAAGGTAAGATAGGATATCATCAAGATCTTTTTCTGCATGTGAAGTAAATTGATATTTATACTCCATATTTTTTCTCTAAATTCGAAAGAACCTTTTCTCCATCGATAAGTTTATTGTCTTTGATATCTTCAATACCTTCTAATAATAGTTTAGCTTCTGATAACTCCTTATCAGCTGATAATTTTAAGTCAAAAGGGATTCCATTTGCTCTAATAGTAGCTCGTAAAAATAAATTAACAGCTGTTGTCATACTTAATCCTAATTCAGAATATATTTTATCTGCATTTTCCTTAATAATTCTATCTGTTCGTATATTTAGATTGGTTGTTGGCATAATATCACCTCTTTATTTGATTATACCATTTCTTCGTTTATTGTCAACACAAACAACGAAAATATAAGAGGGAATATATCTATTATATAATTGAGTTTAAATAATAATGAAAATAAAAATTTTAATTACATTTTAATTTCATTCTAAAGTTCATGTAAGGTAAGTGGGATATAATATAAACATAACAAAACTTAATAATATTTTTTTCATAATATATGGCTCGTCGAAAGATGGGCCTTTCTCCATTTCTGGGAATTATTTTCAAAATTTTTCAACTTTAATTTCATTTTAATTATAGTCTAAAGTTCATGTAAGGTAAGTAGGATATAATATAAACATAACAAAACTTAATAATATTTTTTTTCATAATATATGGCTCATCGAAAGATGGGCCTTTCTCCATTTCTGGGTAGTATTTTCAAAATTTTTCAACTTTAATTTCATTTTAATTATAGTCTAAAGTTCATGTAAGGTAAGTGGGATATAATATAAATATAACAAAACTTAATAATATTTTTTTTCATAATATATGGTCCATCGAAAGATGGGCCTTTCTCCATTTTCAGAATAGTTTTCAAGTTATTTCTTGAATCTCTACCTCAAAGTGCTATAATATTATTTATGAAAAAAACATCAGTTAATTTATTAGAAGGTCCGATTTTACGGGCGATGATTGCTTTTGCGATACCGATTATGATAGCAAATATTTTTCAGCAACTCTATAATACGGTAGATATTATGATTGTTGGTAGATTCCTTGGAGAAGAATCCCTTGCTGCTGTTGGAGCTACGGCTGCGATATTTGAACTTGTGGTTGGTTTTGCATTAGGTATAGGAAATGGTATGGGTATAGTTATTGCTCGGCATTATGGTGCAGGAAACTATGAGAAGTTAAAGAGTGCTGTAGCTGCCACTTTTGTTATAGGTGGAGTTTTGAGTATTGTGATTGCTGTATTAGGTAATTTTACTTTATATCCATTACTAAAATTATTAGGGACACCAAGTAATATTATTACTCAATCTTATGAGTATAGTTATCTTATAGTAGTATTTGTAGGTGTTACTCTTGCGTACAATTTGTGTGCGGGACTACTTCGAGCAGTTGGAGATAGTAAGGCTGCATTATATTTCTTAATTTTTTCAGCAATTATTAACACTGTATTAGATATATATTTTATTGCATATTTACATATGGGTGTGCGTTCGGCTGGAGTTGCAACAATTATCTCACAAGGTATTTCTGCAGTATTATGTTTTAACTATATTCGTAGAAAAACACCATTTCTAATTCCAACAAAAAAACATTTCACATGGAATAAAAAACTTTATTCTGATTTATTTAGTCAAGGTTTGGCAATGGGACTTATGTTTTCCGTTGTTTCGATTGGTACAGTAATCTTACAAACGTCGATTAATGCTTTAGGTCCAGTAATTATTAGTGCTCAGACGAGTGCTAGAAGAATAATGATGTTCGCACTGCTTCCAGTAGGATCAATGAGTGCGACTATAACGACTTTCACATCGCAAAACTTTGGAGCAAGACAGTATAGTCGTATAGTTAAAGGATTACGTAAAGGTGCGCTTGTTACGATAATTTGGTCAGTCTTCATCTGTATTACGCTATTTTTCGCAAGTCCATATTTAAATGAACTTATCACGGGAAGTAATGATGAAGAATTAATTTACCAGGCTTCACTATACCTTAAGATTAGTTCTGCATTTTATCCATTTTTAGCTATACTTTTAGTATTAAGAAATGCTCTTCAAGGTTTAGGTCAAAAGATGATGCCACTGGTTTCAAGTATTATAGAAATGCTAGGGAAAATATTATTTGTAATATTTATTATTCCAAGTGCAGGGTATTTAGGAGTAATATTTGTTGAACCTATTCTATGGGTCGTAATGGCTGCTCAGTTGTATTATGCATTTAGAAAAGAACCAGTTATTCGTTCATTGAAGAAAAAGAGTGAATAGAGAATTAGAATTAGCGTCCAAGTGATAAGATATAGAAGTAATGGGGCTGATCTAAAAGTCCTAAATATTAAAAAGTGTATATGATAACACATAGACGCAGTGGTTTATTGATATCTAAATTCGCTTTATGAAAGCTTTCTAGATATCTAATAAACTGTGCGGGGGTGACTCTAAAAAATCACGATTTTTGAGTCACTCCCTTTTTTACTGCAAACCCCATAGTCACGTGATATAATAGTAAGGTATTTAAAAATAATCGAAAAGGTGACAGAATGAATAAATTAAAACAATTATTAAATGAAAAAAAATATTTAATTATGGGGATATTGAACTTTACTCCAGATTCTTTTTCGGATGGGGGAGATTTTTACGATGTGGAAGCTGCGATTGAAGGTGTTCGTAAGATGATATCTGAAGGTGCGGATATTATTGATATCGGTGCGGAATCGACTGGTCCAGGTTCGACTGTAGTTAGTGAAGAAGATGAACTTGCTAGACTGCAAAGTGTATTTCCAACTTTAAGAAAAACATTTCCTGATGTGTGCTTTAGTGTTGATACATATAAACCTAATGTAGCTGAATACATGATTGAATCAGGAGTAGATGTACTAAATGATGTAAATGGAGCAAAAGGAAGTACTATGGCAGAAGTAGCTGCTAAACATGATATTCCAATCTTCATTATGCACAATGGTGGTGTAGAAGAAGGGAATGAAATCGAACAAGTTGTACGTGAACTTGGTGAAAGTGTTGATATTTGTCTAAATGCAGGTGTGAAGAAAGAAAATATTATTGTTGATCCTGGAATGGGATTCGGTAAAACTGCAGAAGCTAACCTAGAAATTACACGAAAACTAGAGTTACTTAATTCATTAGGCTGTGAAATCTTATATGCGGTGAGTAGAAAGAGAACTACAGATTATGTACTAGGTGGAAATAGTAATCCGAAAGATAGAGATATAGTAAGTGCTACTTTATCATTAGAAGCGGTAAAACGAGGAGCTAGAATGGTGCGTGTTCATAATGTAAATGTTATGAAAGAAGCCCTAATAACTTATGAAATAATTAATGGCTAATCTAATAGAAGGAGGTTAAAATGAAGAATACATTTGTTTATAATAATCATTTAGAAGCGAAGAAAGTTCTTAGTACGCTTGAGAGTGAATTAGAAACATGCGATGAATTTATTTTCAGTGTGGCGTTTATTTCTGAGAGTGGTTTAACTAGTTTACTTCAAACTTTGAAGAATTTAGAAGAAAAAAACATCCGTGGAAAAATTTTAACGACGAATTATTTATATTTTAATACTCCTAAAGTATTAGAGAAATTATCTAATTTTAAAAATATTTCTCTAAAGATTTATGACTGTGTAGAAAATAAGCATGGTTTCCATACTAAAGGTTATTTATTTAGACGAGATGACTCATGGAAAGTGCTGATGGGAAGCTCGAATTTAACGAGTGCTGCACTTACGATAAATAAAGAATGGAATACTTTTGTTGAGGGAGATAGGGCTTTAACGGAAAATATCTTAGATGAGTTTAATAGCTTATGGAAGAAAGCCAAGTCTTACTCTGAAATAAAAGATAAGTATGTCGAAGAATTCGCTAGTAATAAGATTGAGACGGTTACTAAGAAAATTATTTCCGAGGAAATTAAACCGAATAAGATGCAAAGGAGTTTTATAGAAAATTTCGAAAAACTTCGTAATCAAGATAACAAAGGGCTTCTAATTTCTGCGACAGGAACTGGTAAGACGTTTGCGGCTGCTTTTGCGATGAGGAGTATAGATGCTAAGAGATTGTTGTTTATCGTTCATAGGGAACAGATTGCTCGTCAGGCGCTGGAGACGTTTAAGACTATTTTTGGAACTAGCCGTAGTTATGGTCTTCTTACAGGTAAAGAGAAAAATATAGAAGCGGATTTTATTTTTTCTACAGTTCAAACTATGTCTAAAGAAGATATTTTTAAGAGTTTTAATGATACTCATTTTGATGAAATTATAATAGATGAGGTACATAGGGCAGGAGCGGATAGTTATCTAAGATTGATGGATTATTTCAAACCCGTATTTTATCTAGGAATGACGGCGAGCCCTGATAGAACGGATAGTTTTAATATTTATGAATTGTTTAATAATAATATTGTCTATGAAGTTCGTCTTAAAGAAGCGATGGAAAATTCACTATTATGTCCGTTTCATTATTTTGGTATTAGTGATTTAGAGGTTGATGGTAAGGTTATTGACGAACTGAGCGATTTTTCAAATTTAGTATCTGATGAACGTGTTGAACATATTATAAGTAAGATCAATTATTATGGTTATTCAGGAGATAGGGTAAAGGGTCTAGTTTTCTGTTCATCGAAACAAGAAGCTAAGGTACTTAGTGAGGAGTTCAATGCGCGTGGATATAATACTACTAGCTTAACAGGTGAAGATAGTCAGGAACGACGCGAACAGGAGATTGCTAAGTTAGTTGCGAATGATGGAGAGAAGCTAGATTATATATTTACCGTAGACATTTTCAATGAAGGTGTAGATATTCCTGAGGTTAATCAGGTAATTATGTTAAGACCTACTCAAAGTTCAATTATCTTTATTCAACAACTAGGTCGTGGTTTGCGAAAATCTGCGGATAAGGACTTTGTAGTAATAATAGATTTTATCGCAAATTACAAAAATAACTTTTTAATTCCTGTAGCTTTATCTGGAGATAATAGTTATGACAAAGATACCGTAAGGAAGTTTTTATCTCAAGGGACTAGGTATATTCCTGGAACGTCGACTATTCATTTCGATGAAATCTCTAAACAGAGAATTTATAGTGCGATAGACAATGTGAAGTTAAACACGTGGTTATTTGTTACTGATGAGTATAATAAGCTTAAAAATAAACTAGGAAGAATACCTACGTATTTAGACTTTGAGGACTATGATGCTATAGATATTAGAAAGATTTTCGAAGTAGCTGGAAGTTATTATTCATTTTTAACTAAGAAGGAAAAACAGTTTGAATATAGTGGGAAACTGACGAAGACGGCAGAGAATATGCTGAACTTTGTTTCTACTAATTTAATCTTGAGTAAAAAAATAGAGGAACTTATAATTCTACGTTTGTTATTAGATGATAAGAAGTGTAGTGTTCTTACAAATTTTGAAGAAATAATGTTGAAAGACTACAATAAGTTTATCGCTGACTATGAATTGGATGTCAGTAGGAAGATACTTACTAACAATTTCGTAACTAGTAGCGTCACTAAGAAGAAGTTTCATGATTGTATATTTTTAGATGAGAGTTCAGCTGAGATAAAAATGTCTAAGGAATTCGAAGAACAGTTACAATCAGAGATCTTTAGGGAATTATTATTAGATTTGGTAGATTATGGAATTTACAGATATAATAAATATTACAAGGATAATTTATACAAAGATACTAATTTTGTATTGTATGAGAAATATAGTTTTGAGGATATTTGTAAATTATTCTCATGGGGCATAAACTACGTGCCACTAGCTATAGGTGGTTATAAATACGATGAAAGAACGAAGACTTTGCCAGTGTTTATTAACTACGATATTGATGAAAATTCATTTAACCGTGATTACACACATGGATTTTTACCGGATAATGGATTTACTTCGATGTCGAAGCCGAGAAGAAATTTAGAATCGAAAGAGTGCGATTATTTCTATAATGATGAAACAAAAATCTGTCTATTTATGAGGAAAAATAAAGATGATAAAGATGGTGCACGAATATTTTATTTCCTAGGTGAGATGAAGACAACAGGAGAGCCTAAATTAGTAGCTAGAGAAAGAAGCGGAGATACTGTAATCCAATTCTTCTATAAAATACAGACACCAATTCGTGAAGATATGTATGAATACTTCACGAGGGATAGGATATAAAAATAATACATTAAGAGTAACTAAAGTGAATTTGAGTTCTAGAAAATTAGGGGTTCATTTAGTTGCTCTTTTTATTAATTGTGGTGAAAATAAAGTTGAATGATAAATATTTTAAATTTTCAAAAAAAAATATATAATTTATTGAAAATTCGCCACTGCTAATGTAAAATAGAGCTAATATAGGAGGTGATATTCAATGAATATTTTCTTGAAAAACAAACTCTATAGGTTATTCACTGTTTCATTAGCTTTTGGGAATGCAGGGAGGACGTTATTTGATATTGCGTTTATTATTTACGCGACGAGTTTACCGAATCCAGAATTAGCCGTAAGTATAGTATCAATAGCCACTACATTACCTTATATTATCTCGTTTATCTTAGGATATGTCGCAGATCAGACAAAAGATAAGTATGATAGAATAATGTCTACTAGATTTTATCAGTTTTTATTATTTTCATTATTCGCTCTGGTGTGTATTTATGGAATACAATGGTGGATTTTTATTGTATTAGTATTTGTGAATGTAGTTGCAGATATTCTAGGTGGGTATAACAGCTATTTATCAATGTCGATAAATACTAGGTTAGTGAGTAAAGAACAACTTAGTGAAGCATTGGCATTTATCAGTTCTATAAACAATACAATCTCACTTGGAGGGAAAGCTGTTGGAGTATTCGTTTTAGGTCTTTTAAGCTATAATTATTCATATTTTGGAATGTTGAATGCAGCACTATTCTTAATAGCATTTTTAATACTGGCAAAATATAAAAATACGATGAAAGATGAGATCGGTAGTTTTAAAGTTGAGAATAAAGAGAAGGTAAGTACTAAAAGATTTTTAAAGGATACTATTGAAAACTTTAAAATACTTCGTGAGATAAAGAAAATATATAATTTTGTTATACTATTTTTAGGGATGAATTTTTATTCATCCGCAATGTTCGCCTTACTTTTAGTAATTTTAGTAAAAAATGATAGCTTATTATTTGGAAATGTAGCTTATACTATTACTTTATTAGAAATCGTGGAAGTACTTAGTACAATTACAGGAGGAGTCTACCAAATTAGTTTTTATAAAAACATGAGTTTAAGGAATAATGCTATATTAGAAATAATTTTATTCATTATGTATGTAGGAAATCTATTGATATTGCAAAATAAATTTATACTTGTTATTTTAACTATAGTAATAGGTTACTTCGCAGGAATATCAAACCCGAAACTAGATGCATTGATTTTACAATCAGTACCCGAGGAAAAACAAACTTCGATATATAGTATTTTTAGTACGATAATTACTATTTCTGTCCCAATAGGAACAACGGTAATACTATTTTTCGCTAATGCAATTAGTGCATCGTTTGCTCTGTATAGCTTATTAATACTATTAATTTTAGTCTTAGTATATTCATTTAGAGTTAAAGAGTAAATTTTTAATATTCCCTTAGAGTTTTCTAGGAGGATATTTTATTTTTCGTGTTAAGTGGGGGATGTATTGAATAAAAAAGAGAGTTCACAGGGGAATTTTTTAGTATAAAAAGTAATGAAAAAGTTCCGTAAAAATTATTCCAAAAAAATTTTCAAAAAATATAGTTATTAGTTGATTTTTATTTTTATACTTGATATAATAGTCGCTAGAGTAATTTTATTACTCCTTACTCTCTAATAGATTAGAGAGTCGCAAAGACCAAAAGGAGGTAACACACACATGAGAAAATATGAAGTAATGTTTGCTGTTCAACCACGTATCGATGAAGAAGCTAAAAAAGCTGTGGTTGATAGATTCGTAAATATTCTTTCAGAAGGTGCAGAAGCAGTAGAAGTTAAAGATTTAGGTAAAAAACGCCTTGCTTATGAAATCGAAGACTTCAGTGATGCTTACTACTATGTAGTAGAATTAACTTCAGCAACAGATGCGTCTACAAAAGAATTCGATCGTTTAGCAAAAATTAGCGATGACATCATCCGTCACATGGTAGTAAGATTAGAAAAATAAGAGGTGAAATACTATGGTAAATCGTGTAGTATTAGTAGGTAGATTAACTAAGGATCCAGAATTGAGATATTCTAGTTCGAATATTCCAATGCTTTATTTCTCAGTAGCTGTAAACAGAACATTCACTGATCAAAATGGTCAGAGACAGACAGACTTTATTAACTGTGTAGCTTTTAGAAAGCAAGCAGAAAATATGGCGCGTTTCTTAGGACGCGGAAGTCAAGTTTCAGTTGAAGGTAGAATACAGACTAGAAATTATCAAGGTAAAGATGGGAACACAGTTTATGTTACTGAAGTAGTAGCAGAAAGTGTTCAATTCCTTGAATCTAAAAACAGCTCACATAGTAGACAAAACAATGGTTTTGACTCAATGAGTTTTAATCAACCTCAATCACAACCAGCGTATAATAACAATAATCAAAATTATTATAACAACAATACTAATCAAAACTTTGGACAAGCTAATTCAGCTATGCAAGATTTTATTAATGACAGTTCATCATTCTCTGATTTTGGGGAAAACTTCCCGAGTAATCTAGATGATGACTTCATGCAGGATGTAGTAAATCCGTTTAAAGAAGACTAAAATTACATAGGAGGACATGCACAATGGCAGTAACTAACAATCGTCGTAACAACATGCGTCGTCGTAAAAAAGTATGTTATTTCACTAAAAATAACGTAGAATTTATCGACTACAAAGATGTAGAATTACTTAAAAAATTCATTTCTGAACGTGGAAAAATCTTACCACGTCGTGTAACAGGTACTTCAGCTAAGTACCAAAGAATGTTAACTACAGCAATTAAAAGAGCTAGACACATGGCACTTTTACCATACGTAGTAGACGAAAAATAAGAATAAAAGTGAAAAAGATGAGCTTAGGCTTGTCTTTTTTTTGTGCTTTGATATAATAATAGGTGAAATATAGTAAAAAATATCGCTTATGACAGGGGGAAAAGTGATGGAATTAAAGAGATTAAATGAAACAAAAGTATTAAAAGACCCAGTCCATAGTTATATTCATATTCATTATGAAGTAATTTGGAATTGTCTTGATAGTAAGGAGTTTCAAAGATTACGTCGTATAAGACAATTAGGGGGAGATTTTCAAGTTTATCCAACAGCCGAACACTCTAGGTTTTCTCATTCGCTAGGTGTTTATGAGATTGTTAGAAGAATGGTTACTGAAGTTAAGTCGCTTTGTGTTGAATTAACGGAATATGAAAAAGTTTGTGTGATGCTTGCGGGACTTTTGCATGATGTGGGTCATGGGCCGTTTTCTCATGCATTCGAGCATGTTACTAATCATAGTCATGAGGAATATACAGCAAAAATAATATTAGGGAATACTGAACTTAATTCAATTTTACGAGCTGTTTCTGATAAGTTGCCACAAGATATAGTCTCTATTATTCAACATACTCATGAAAATGATATTCTGAATCAGATCGTGTCAGGTCAACTAGATGCTGATAGAATGGATTATTTATTGCGTGATTCTTATTTTACAGCTACGAGTTATGGACAGTTTGACCTTGAAAGAATATTGCGTACAATGCGCGTAAGGAAAACAGCTGAGGGAAGAAAGGTAATTGTCGTTAAATATACTGGTATTCATAGTGTAGAGGATTATATTATGGCGAGATACCAAATGTACTGGCAGGTTTATTATCATCCTGTAGCTAGAAGTTATGAGGCGGTATTTATTCAACTATTTAATAGATTGAAGGATATTTTCAAAGTTGATAAAGATTATTTTGAAGATATGAAGGTGTTGATTCCATTCTTAGAGAAATCTGAAGTGAGTGTAGACGAATATTTTAAACTGGATGAAAATTCATTATTATATTGTTGTGCTCTTATTCAAGATAAAGAAGACAAAATTGCTGCTGATTTAGCAAGAAGATTACAAAACAGAAAATTATTTGAGTATGTGGATTATAATGAAGAAAATTTAGCTCAGATAAAAAATATGCTTAAGGAAAGTGGTTTAGATGAACGCTATTATTTAAGGATTGAGAATATAGAAGCTAGTGTTTATAGTCCGTATAAAGGTAGAAAAATTTTAATTGAAAAATTAAATGGTGATATAGTAGCATTAGAGAAAGCTAGTACTATAGTAGAATCTATAACTAAAGGTCAGACTAAGAAAGAGGGAACTATATTTTTCCCGAAATAAAATAAAAGATCAAGGTAGTTGGTATGGTAAGAATTTATTGAACCGATTATCTTGATTTTTAAATTTTATTTGCTTATAAATTACTCTTGAATACTTCTCTTTTAAATTGTCAGAAAATGAAAAGGCTTTAATTTACTATTGATTTTAATTTTCTGAAATGATATAATCTTATTTAAACAATAACATAATAAATTTAACAACAAAGGAGAGATGTAAAATGTTTGAATTAGCAAATGTAGCAAGACCAGGGGTAAGTGAATATATTTCAGGAAGTGGGGCATTGTCTGCACTTGATAATAGATTAGAAGGGTTTAAGACTCCTTTGATTGTTACTGGGGAAAAATCTTACGCAGCATTTACGAAGTTTTATAAAGGAAATAGAGAGTTTAGAGTAGCAAAATATGATGGTTCGGCATCTTTTGAGGATATGCAACGTATTGCTGATGAGTACGGTGAAGGTGTTGACGTAGTTCTTGGAGTAGGAGGAGGTCGTGTTATCGATACTGCTAAAGGAGTAGCGCAGAACTTAAATGTTGAATATATGACAGTACCAACTGTAATCGCAACTTGTGCACCATATGCGCCAGTAGCTGCAGTTTATCACCCAGATCACACATTTAGAGAAGTTGCATATTTTAAACGTACAGCCTATGCTTGTATTGCAGACTTAGATCTATTATTAGAATCACCAAAAGAATACTTCGTAGCGGGAATTGGAGATACTTTAGCTAAATGGTATGAAGCAGTAGTATTAGTAGAGAGAAATAACAAGTTTAATGATCCTTTTGTAAGAATGGGATTAGAAGCAGCTAAAATCACTCGAGATGTTCTTCTTCGTGATGCTAATGGTGCGTTAGAAGCTATGGAAAAAGGTGAAGTAACTGAAAGCTTCAAAAATGCTGTAGATACAGTATTTGCTATCTCAGGATGTGTTGGATGCTTCGGTGTTCACTATGGACGTATGGCAGGAGCTCACGCAGTACACAATGGTATGAGTTTAGTTAAAGAAACACACTCTGTGTTACATGGAACAAAAGTATCTTATGGTATTTTAGTTCAATTACTTGCTGAAGGTAAGAGAGAAGAAGTTGAGAAACTTGTTCCATTCTATAAAGCTAATGATTTAGCTTATAACTTATCTTGCGTGAATGTAACAGAAGATGTAGAAGACAAAATGCAAAAAATTGCTGAATTTGCAGCTAGTGAAAAAGAAACATTTAAACTTGCAGTTGATGTTTGTACACCGGAAGTTGTAGTAGCTGCGATGAAAGAGTTAGAAGAATTAACAAAATAGTAAAATAGTAGAAAGACCTCAGAAATTTTAATCTGAGGTCTTAAGTTTTGTATTTTATAAGTTATTTTTTAATACTGGAACTAACATGCCATTGCTAATGTTTTGTGCAGTATCGTCTTGAAGTAGATAATTAACGATTTCATAACCGAATAGAATAGCAACAGCTGGTCCTTGAGCAGTGATTACATTTTTATCAACAATAACGGCTTTTTCGTTATTATATGTTTTGCAGTTTATTTCTTTGTCGAATCCTGGGTAAGAAGTTACTTCTTTATCTTCTAGAATTCCCGCTTTGCTTAATACAATTGGTGCGGCACAGATAGCAGCAACTAATTTACCAGCGTTATACATTTCTTGATAGAATTTGATAATTTTATCGTTATCACGAAGTAGGGTACTTCCAGGCATTCCGCCCGGGATTACTATTGCATCATAATCAAGTATATTGTCGATGTCATCGATTTTTTTATCTACTATTATTTTTACGTCATGTGAGCTAGTTATATAATCTTCGTTGTTTGCAGAGATTAGATCAACGTGAATATTTGCACGACGAAGTATGTCTAAAGGTGCAATTAGTTCTAATTCTTCACTTCCATTTTCAACGAATAAAGCAACTTTTTTAGTCATAAAAAATCCTCCTAATGGGTATTGTGTGTAGTAATATAGAAAATATTATAATTCTATGTTCTCTTATTGTGGTGAAGGACGCTTCCGACTAATTTTTCATGTGCTCGCACATAAAAAATGGATTCTCCAGCTAGTAAATGAGCCTATAGTCTCATTTACTCCTCACAAAATTGTGTATCAATTTTGCTCTCACCACTATAGAGAACATGAAATCTATAATTATATATAAATTTGATTATTCAAATGAAAAAATCATTATATTTACTTATCATTTCTTATTAACTTAATTTTATTGTATTTGCAAAGAAAAATCAACCATCTACGGAAGATGGTTGATTGTGTTTAAACTCAATATTAATTATTTAGAAATTTCTAATACTCCGTATCCTGTGTCACGGCGTTTATATACTACAGAAATTTCATTTGTAGTGTTATCTAAGAATGCGAAGAAATCGTGTCCTAGAAGTTCCATTTGGAATACAGCTTCTTCTCTTGTCATAGCTTCAACTTTAAGTTGTTTCACTTTACCAAGATCTAAAGTAGTTTCTTCAGCTTCTTCTAACTCGTTAGTAAGAATATTTTCTTCAGCAAATCCTTTTTCACGACCTTTTCTATTGATTTTAGTTTTGTGTTTTCTCATTTGACGTTCAAGTTTGTCAACAACTAAATCAACAGCAGCGTATAAGTCTTCGTTTGTTTCTTCTGCACGAAGTGTTACGCCTTTAAGTGGTACAGTGATTTCAATTTTTTTCTTATTATTTTTGTATACTTTAGCATTAGCATAAACGTTTGCTTCTAAACTGTCAGCAAAGTATTTTTCTAATTTAGAAACTTTACTTTCAACATACTCTCTGATTGCTTGAGTAATTTCTAAATTTTCTCCTCGTACTTGATATCTTAACATTTTAAAGCACTCCTTTCATAAAGCAGCTTAGCTACTTTATAGGGGGTTCCCCCTTTTTTTATAGTTTTATTATACCACTTTTTGATAACGTTAGCAATATAGTTTGCATAAAAATGTCACTTTTATAAAATATACATTTATTTTGCTTTATAAATATATTTTTGTTAAAATAAAATTAAATATAGATGTTATGTAGTTAGCTAGGAATATTAGAATCTTAAAATGTTAACTAAATGAGGAATTTTACTGAAAATAATTTTGAAAAAATTTACAGATAAGGGGTAATAGAAAATGTTTTTTAGGGAATACTGTGAATTTATAGAGGCGCTTTATATAGTTTTTTACTCAAAAATGAGTAATAATGACAAAAATATAAATTATAGAAAAATAAAAAAGAGCTATGATGATTTTGGAGAAATCAATACAGATTTTGATGAAATATATAATGAAATAACGACAGGGGCAGTCTATACTCTAAAAGAGAGTGATTTAACTTTTTTAAGGAGGCATAATGGACTGCTTTTATCTATACCCAAATTACTAAAAATGAATATTAAGCCTCATTATTTAGATAATTGTCAATATATAAGTAAATTGTATTCAGTAAAAGAAGATAAAGGAGAATTTCATTGTTTGCAATGTGATAATAAAGATCAAAAGCAATTTTTTACTTTTGAAAATAATACTCAAAAAATTACATATTGTAGAAGATGTATAGATTTTGGGAGAAGTGATGACCATTTTATAAAGTTTCATATAAATATCCCAGTATCGAATTTAAAAGTACCTGAAAGACCTAGTGTTAAGTTAAGCGATGTTCAAGAAGAAGCAAGTAAGAGTTTAGTGGAGAATATAGACAGCGCAAAGAGTACATTAATTTGGGCGGTATGTGGAGCGGGTAAGACAGAAATAGTTTATGAAGCAATACATCGTGCGATTGTAGATAAGAAAAATATTTGCCTAGCAATCCCTAGACGAGATGTAGTCAAAGAATTATCTGAAAGATTCCATCGTGATTTTAAAGGATATCCTATTAGTATTTTACATGGAGAAGAGAAAAATTTTGAAGAATCGAATTTTTATATTATGACAACACATCAACTCGTTAAATATTATAATTATTTTGATGTCGTTATTATTGATGAGGTTGATGCCTTTCCATACTCAGGTGATGAGTGTTTAGAAAATGGTGCTAAAACAGGTTTGAAAGATGACGGTGTACTTGTATTCTTATCGGCTACACCATCTGAAAAAGTAAAATCTAGCGTCGATGAAGTTATAAAAATCCCTATAAGGTATCACAGATATTTATTACCTGTTCCGAAAATAAAAATTGAGAGGTCAGATGTGTTTGATTTTTCGAGAAAATCACGATTTCTAGAAAAATTCATTCAAGAAAAATTAGAGAAAGATAGACGAATATTGATATTTGTTCCTGAAATAGGCATGTGTGAAACGGCGGTATTGTATGTTAACAAATATATTTCCGAGGAAATAATTGTAGATTTTGTCTATAGTGGAGATGAAAATAGAAGTGAGAAAATCCAGAAATTTTATAATAGAGAAATAGATGTTCTTATTACGACAACGATATTAGAACGTGGCGTGACTTTTGATTATTTAGATGTAGTGGTTTTTGATGCCAAACATGTAAATTTTACAAAGGCTGCATTAATTCAGATATCAGGTAGGGTAGGTAGAAAGGACTATGATAATTCTGGTGATGTCGTATTTTTAGCGGATAATATAAGCAGGGAAATGAAAGCTGCTATTAAAGAGATTGAGTATATGAATAATCTTGCAAGATATAGGAAGTTGAATAGGAGGTAGGATATGAAGTGTAGTTTTTGTAGTTTGGAAACAAAGAAAAAGTTAGGGTTTGATACATTATTTACAAAAAAAGATGATTTTTATCTTTGTGATAGCTGTAGGGAACACATTGATATAAACGTCCTGGAAGTAGGAGAATATACTTTGTATTATTTTGCTGACTATGAATTTTTAAAAGATGAAATCTATTCTATAAAATATTTTGGAGATGTATCTTGTGCAGTAAAATTTAAAAATCTTCTAGATAAATTTTTTTCTTTAAATAATTTTGATTTAGTGACGATCGTCCCAGCAAATGAGATTAGGGAAATTATTCGAGGGTTTGATCATATTGAACAAGTTTGTAAGTTAAGTGGTGTGAACTACAAGAAAATTCTTAGTTGTGAATATAGAGAAAAGCAATCGAAACTCCACAGAAAAAGGATGGAAAATAGGTATCATTTTTTAAATGATGATCTTGCTTTGAAAGGTATTGAGACTCTTTTGATAATAGATGATATATTTACGAGTGGAAGTACATTATTGGGGTGTGCTAGAATTATAAAAGAAGCCTATCCAAATATAAAAATTAGTTTTTTAACGTTATCGAAAGTAATCTAACAAATAATTTGAGTGTTTTTTTTCTTAACAACATACGATTTTGTGGTATAATGTTAAAGTTGAATTTTATACATAGTTATACAACTTTGAGTTCGATATGTTATAAAAATTATACAGTTAGGAGATGGTTAAAACAAAAATTTTATTTTCACTTATAATGATCGCATTAATTCTAATTCTGGTAATCTTTTTATCTAAGAAATTCGAATTGAATAAGGATCAAATTATTATATTTTGGATATTAGTTTTATTCTGGTCTGCGATAAGTATTATACGTGCTTATAGAAAGTTATACGCGATTACACCGATAGAACAAGGTGGACTTTCTTTAACGCCGGTACTCGCAGCTCAAATAGCAGCCGGATATGGACTTATGAGTTTAATAGTAAGGTTGCCGATGTTTTTGGCGAGCGATATTTTCAAAAGACGTAAAATATTCGTTCAAATTTCTCTATTCTTACTAATAGTTACTTCATTTTTAGTAGCATTTAATGGTAGCTATATAACTTTATACTTATCTTCATTATCGTTAGGGATAAGTGCGACAATGCTTGCGTTATTTAATGTTATTTTCTCAGAAACTTTTTCTAGAGATAAGGCAGCGGTGTCGGTATCAATACTATCTGTAGCACCATTGTTAGCTGAATTTATCGCAGCACCGATACAATATGTCTTTACTATGAATACATATAAACATTTTGATTATATGTGGATAGTAGCTGGTGCTATTGCGGTAATAACGTTTATATTATCATTTATGATGAAAGATTATCGCCCAATTGATAGTGACTTTTCATTTGATAAGGTGAAAGTAGTAATTAAACATAAGAGTTTCATTTATATTTGTATAATTGCTCTTTTACTTTCATTTATTAAATTTGCTACAAGTGGGGCTAACATGATAGCCTATGGTAAAACTGAGTTGAATATGACTCCGCTAATGCTTGCTTATATGGATGCAGTATTTGCAGTACCTCAGCTTATTGCTGGAGTTCTTGTGGGAGTGTATTTCACGAGAAAATGGGGGATTCAAAAAACTCTATTATTCTTACTAGGATGTTCATTAGCGTTCTATATTATAGCGTTATATGTTAATAACCCGTATGTTATTTATTTTAGTTATATCTTAAATGGATTAGGATATGGTGGTGCCTACAATGCACTTATTTCCCTAGCTATGCAATATTTTGATAGAGAATATCGTAATGTAAGTATGGGAATCTATCAAGCATTCTTCGCATTAGGAATTTATTACGGAGATTATGTGTATGTTTGGATAGCTAAACATGTTAAAAATGGCTTGCTTGGTTTTACACAAAGTAAATCTATTTTCCTTATTGTTATAGGGATAACACTAATAAGTATGCTTATGGTTAAATTGAAAGTTAGAGATAATTAAAAAAAGTTGATTCACAATGTGTGAGTCAACTTTTTTTAATTATTCTATTTTATTATCCGCCGATTAAATCTCCACGAATATATCCAGTGTAACTACCGTAATCAACATAAGCCCAAGATTCTCCCTCTGAGTTTGTCTCAAGTGATCTTATTGTAACAGCTGCTCCACCTCTAATTGAAGTTATAATTCTACTAGAATCATTTTTGTCACTTCTTAAGTTAACACCTACGGCTGGTTTTACATAAGCCGTACGTCCGCTAATACTATGACTTCTTTCGTTTGATGAACTAGAAGAATTAGAAGAACCTTCTTTTACGATAATAGTTTCTTTTTCTTTAGCTTTCTCATTTAGTCCATTAACAGTGAATGTACGTTTGAATTCTCCTGTTGTTTTTAGTTTTAATTTATTTACAGTATTTTTATTAAGCGTGATAGTAACTTCAACTTTGTCGCCATTTTTTAAGTTGCTTTGTTTATTGAAAGAAATATCTGGATTTGATAATAGATTAGAAATCTCTGCGCTAGAATTAGCAACTTCGGGAACTTTTTTAATATCAACTTCAGGTTTTCCTTCGCCTTCAGCTCCGTATGTAACAAAATTAACCTCGTAAGTAGCTAAGTCGATAACATTTTCCTTTTTTAGGAATTTATTATATCCAAAGTATAATGCTACTACTAAAACAACAAAAGTAATAATTGCTGTTAAAACAACTGGAAGTATACTTTTTTTCTTTTCTTTAGGTTCTTCCATGTACATTGGAGGAACGTTATAGTTAGGTTGATTATTAAAATTTTGTTGTTGATTGTTGTAATTTTGTTGATCGAAATTTTGGTATTGAGTATTTTGATACTGTTGGTCATAGCCTTGATTGTTATACTGAGTGTTATCAAAGTTTTGATTATTGTAATTTTGATTATTTGGACCTTGATTATTTCTATTCATTAATTTCTCCTTTTCCTTATAATAATTTAATTTGCATAGTCTCCACCAGGAGCATTAAGGTACTCTTCTAGTGAGATATTTTTTTCATAGATAGTCTTAGCAACATCCTCACCAACATAGCGAATATGCCAACTTTCTTCCATGTAACCAGTTTTATCTACGAACTCGGGTTTATATCTAACGATAAAACCATATTTATGAGCATTTTTAGCTAGCCATTCAGCCGCTTTTTTACTACTTTCGTTAGTACCTTCGGCACCTAAAAGTTGTCCTTGATTATCAATAAGGTCAAAAACCAATCCAGTTTGGTGCTCACTATATCCAGGTCGAGCTGAGAATCTGTCTGCTTCTTGTTTACCATGCGAAGCAACATAGTTGTTGTAAAGTCCAGCTTGTGTATCGTAAGCTCTAAAACCAGAAACTTGATTAGAAACGTTTAGTCCCAATGCTTGAGCGTCACTAATTAATTTATTGACTTTTTGTCTTGCTGTAGGATTTTCTCCAGGGTTATAGTTAGCAGGTAATGGGTGCTTTTTATTAGCTAGCACAATACCATTGATAATAGTCGGTTGAGTAACAGTTTCTGGAGTTTTTCCATTCGTTGATGGAGTATCTTCGCTGTTTTTATTTGTTTTATTGTTTTCTTTAGTAGTAGAAGATTTTGTGTTATCTTTTTGAGTAGTTTGACTAGGCGCTGTAGGTTTATCATCTTTAGTAAGATAATAATAGCCACCTAATGCTAATGTCAATACTACTAAAGTAACAGTAACAATAGTAATAATATATTTCTTCATAAAATATAAGCCTTTCTCTTAATATAGTAAATGTATTTAATAAAAATTAATACAATAAATACGAGATAAAGTGTAACTCTTATTAAATATCATAAGTTGAATAGCGTATTTTGTCAATTATAAACATGATTTTCTCTAAAAATAAATACAATGTGATGAGGTAATCTTAAATTTCTAAATTGTTAATGAAAATTAGTTGAGGTAGGCAATATTCTTTTTATAAGAAAATTAGAAACGAAACAAACGAATTTGTTATAAAGCGTAAAAAAATTTATATTATCTCTAAATATGTGATGGAATTATTTTTATAGTATTATAAGTATTTTTGAGATTTCAAATGAGAAAAAGAACTCTAACAAAAATTAGTTAGAGTTCTTTTCTTTGTACTATGTACTGTAAAACATGAAAACAAAGAAAAAATTTATTAGAATAAATAAATATTCTTGAAATTATAGTATTTTAATGATTTTTATTTTTCTTTAAAAAAATGATGAAATTTGGTATAATAATAAAGATACCTATATAGTAAAAAATACTATGTGGAGGTATTATAAAAATAAAAAAGGAGTGTTAATTTGGATAATAACATTTCAAAAATCATAAATAAAGAACTTAAAAAGTTGATGAAGAAAAAATTTTTCTTTAAACAACCTAGTGAAAAAAAGATTTTAGCTTATTCAGGAGGTTTCTTATTACTGATTTTACTCGGATCATTATTGAATCTCGGAATTTTGACAGCATTTCTTTCTGTGTTTCCGCTAGCTTATGTTTTTGGAGCTAAAGGTTGGCGATATTGTTTACCATTAGTTATTATTGCTGGTGGAATATTGGTGTTATTTGCTTCACCAACAATCATATTTTGGTTTGGAATACATATGATAGTTGCGTATATGGTCTATAAGACTATAATCTTACGTAGATCAAAAATGCTTCTAACTGCAGCAACCAGTGTTGTAATATTTACAGGATTAGCCTTATATATATTCTTATCTATAAAGATGGGAATTATAACTATTGATAGAACGCAAATATTAGATTTTATTAATTCTTATGTGAATTCGATGGTTGAAATGAATCAAGGTGTCGATAAAAACATGGTGTTAGAGAGTTTTTCAAGTTTGCAGAAATCATTCCCTGTAACATTATTTATCATGGTATTTGTATATAGTTTAGTATTAGTACACTATACGTTATCGATGTTAGGTAGAGAATTTGTGATTATCCCTGTTTTTCCAATGTTTAGTCGTGTTATGTTAAGTCAAAAAAGTGGTTATGCATATATTGTAGTCACTTTAATAACTTTTCTTATTGAAATGGAAGCAGGAGGTAATACGTATAGTTTTTGGAACATTTTATTCCAAAATATTACAGGTGTATTATCACTAGCATTTATTTTGAATGGATTGTTTACTGCGTTTTTCTTTATTGAAGAGAAAACGAAATCTAATATTGTTAAACCTGTTGTGTTTGTCTTAATGCTGATTTTTAGTCCTATCTTTGAGTTGCTTGGTTTCATTGATTGTGTATTCAAGATAAGAGAAGGATATATTATAATTAAGAAGGGAAGATAAGTATGAATGATAAGAAAAAATATGAATTGATTATTATTGCTATTTTTCTAATAGGTGCAGTTTTAAGTGCTATATTTAATATTTATAGCTTGATAATTTACTTATTGATTGGTTTACTTATTTTCGCTCTTTATAATATACAAAGGGAAAAATCTGTTGAACATACTGAGAGGTATATTAGTAAATTAACAAATAGAATTAAGGATTCATCAGAAAAAGGTATTAATAAGTTCCCTATAGGAATAGTTGTAATTGATGAAAATAAAAATATAGAATGGGCAAATAATTTTATATATAAAAATATTAAAGTTGCAGACATAAAAGGTCTGAATATTTTGGAACTTATGCCGGAGATAGAGGATTTATTTGAACTTGAGACTCCAGTGGATAATCAATTTGAAATCTTTGGAAAGCATTATAAAGTTAATTACCAAAAAGATAGTGGATATATCTATTTCTTCGACATTACAGAAAGTAAAGTAGTGATGCAAAGATTTAGAGATACAAGACCTATTATCCTTAATTTAAGTCTAGATAATTATGAAGACGTATATGATTCACTGGAAGATGAAGTGGCGAGTAGACTGGATGCTACTGTTGTTATTACTTTAACAGATTGGGCTAAGAAAAATAGTATTTATCTAAAAAGAATAGATGACGATAGATTTATCGGATTGTTAAATGTAAAGGACTTAAAAAAAATAGAAAAAGAAAAATTCCAAATTTTAGATACTATTAGAAATCTAAAAGAAGAATTTGATGCGCCAATTACTTTGAGTATAGGTGTTGGGATGGGAACTGATTTCTTACCAGAACTTGGAGAACTCGCTAAGAGTTCGTTAGATTTAGCCTTAGGGCGTGGAGGAGATCAGGTAGCCATGAAAGATGTTGATGGTACGATTAGATTCTATGGTGGTAAAACTAACCCACAGGAAAAACGTACTAGAATTAAGGCTCGTGTTGTTTCTAATGCGTTGGCTGATATAGTAAATGATAGTGATAAGGTAATAGTAATGGGGCATAAACGTCCTGATTTTGATGCAGTTGGTGCATGTGTAGGTATTTATACTTTTTCTAAGTTTTTAGGTAAAGAGTGTTATATTATCTTGAATGAGAGTGATCGTGATGAAACTATTCACAAAGTAATGTTTGAAATTGATAGTAAAGATGAGCAGTTATCTAAGGTATTCGTAGATAGTGATGAAGCATGGGAACTTATGACTCCTCAAACAACCTTAATTGTAGTAGATACTTCTGATGCATCACGAGTAATTGATGCAGCGATTTTATCTAAGGCGAATAGAAAAGTTATAATTGATCATCATAGACGAGGTGAAGATATAATTACAAATCCATTGTTAACTTATATTGAACCATATGCTTCATCTGCCTCTGAATTAATCGCAGAGTTAATAGAGTATCAAACTAAGATAGAAAAGATTTCGCCTATTGCAGCAACTGTAATGCTCGGAGGAATAGTAGTAGATACACAAAACTTCTCTGTAAGAACAGGATCTAGAACGTTTGATGCAGCTGCATATTTAAGAAGTAATGGAGCAGATCCGATAAAAGTTAAAACAATTCTTAAAGAACCATTTGAGAATTTCATGAATAGGGTAGAAATAATTAACAATTCTATTCAAAAATCCCCAGAAATTATCATGGCAAAAGCGCCTGAAGGTAAATATTATACGAACGTAATGCTTGCTCAAAGTGCAGACTTGCTTCTAACTCTTAAAGGGATTGAATGTAGTTTTGCTATAGGATATCTTGAGGAAGGAAAAGTGGGTATTTCAGCGAGATCATTAGGTAATATTAATGTTCAACTTATCATGGAAGAACTTGGTGGTGGAGGCCATCTTGCTAATGCAGCAACTCAGATTGAGGGGATTAATTTAGACGAAGCATTAGATCGTCTAAATGATGCTATTGATAAAATAATATCATAAATATAAAAAATAGATAAAAGGAGAAATTGTAATGAAAGTTATATTTTTAGAAGATGTAAAAGGAAAAGGTAAAAAAGGAGATGTTAAGGAGATTGCTGATGGATATGCAAAATTCTTAATAACTAATAAAAAAGCTGTAGCGGCAACAAATACTAATATGGCTACACTTAAAGGTCAACAAAAACGTGTTGAAAAAGATAAACAAGAAGAATTAGTTCAAGCTAACTTACTTGCGAAACAACTAGAAGGTCTTGAAGTAACAATTAAAGTTAAATCTGGAGAAGGTGGAAGATTATTCGGATCAGTATCTTCTAAACAAATTGTTGAAGAACTTAAGAAACAACATGACCTAAAAGTTGATAAAAAGAAAATTGATTTACCACACGGTATTCAATCTTTAGGTTATACAAATGTTAAAATTAAACTACACACTCAAGTAGAAGGAACAATTAAAGTTCACGTGGTGGAACAATAGTAAATAAGTTGAAGGTGATAATATGAAATATCATATAGATTCTGTCGTTATGGCGGAACAATCGTTATTAGGGGCTCTAATGCAAGAGCCTGAAAAGTTAGTAGAAGTCAAGGCGACAGTCGATCCTGAGGACTTCTATGATGAACGAAATAAAGATATTTACAGTGCTATTTTACGTTTAGACGAAATGGAAATAATACCTGACACCACTACAATTTTTGAAGAAATAAATAATAGTGGGGCATTCAGAAATGTGGATGCCTCATTATATATAGTGGATTTATATGATATTACTCCAAGTTCTCGTAATATAATGCATTATGCGAATTTAGTAAAGAGATATTCTATTTACAGAGAAATTCGTGCCGCATTATTAAGTAGTACTGAAGAGATGAATCAAGGAAATGCTGATATTGATTCTTTAACTGCAACTTTATTCGATCAAGTTGAACGTGCTATGGAGCGTGCAAAAACATCTCAGTTTAAGAATATGAAAGATGTTACTGAGGAAGTTTTTAAAGAGATTTTGGCTCGTATGGCAGGAGAAGGTGAGAATGTAGCTGTTCCTACTGGTTACGGGGCATTAGATAAGCTTGTCGGTTTTGGTAAGGGGGATTTAATTATCCTTGCAGCACGTCCAGCAATGGGGAAAACAGCTTTTGCACTTAACATTGCACTTAATATCGCTGGGAAAAATCCTCGTTCTGAAGAAGAAAAGAGAACAGTTGCTTTATTCTCACTAGAGATGGGTGCGGATCAACTTGTATCAAGGATGATTTGTAGTGAAGGAATGATAGATTCTGAAAAAATTAAACGAGGAACTCTTGACAATGAAGACTTATTGAAATTAGAAACGGCAGTTCATTTCTTAAATCAGAAAAATGTCTTTATTGAGGATAGTGCTTTTATTAAAGTAAATGAAGTGAAAGCGAAATGTAAGTTATTGAAAGCTGAACATGGTTTAGATCTAGTAGTTATCGATTATCTGCAACTTTTGCAAGGAAGTAAGAGAACAGATAATAGGCAACAAGAGGTATCTGAAATATCTCGTAGTTTAAAACAGATGGCGAGGGAACTGGAATGTCCAGTCATCGCCCTATCTCAGTTATCGCGTAGTGTTGAATCTAGGCAAGATAAACGCCCTATGATGAGTGACCTTAGGGAATCTGGAAGTATTGAGCAAGATGCCGATATAGTTTCATTCTTATATCGTGGTGATTACTATAGAAGTGAAGATGCTGATGAAAATGAACCTCAAGAAACAAGTGACGTTTCAACTATTGAGGTAATCATTGCTAAAAATAGGCATGGACAAACAGGAACTGCTGAACTTGCATTTATGAAACGATTTAATAAGTTTGTATCTAAAACTTATGCTGAATAGGAGAGGAAGTTATGAAAAATAATAATCAAAATAATGAAATGAATAACAATCAAAATGGTTATTATGATGAAAATGGTAATTTTATTCCTGGAGGATATTATGACCAAGATGGCAATTTTATACCTGACGATTATTATCCCCCCAATAATGGCCTAACCCCAGCTGGATATTATGATACAAATGGTTTCTTTATTATAACTGGATATTATGATCAAGATGGTAATTATGTAGAAGACGAGGATTTTTCAAGTAATAATTTCAATAATGAACAGTATAATCAAGGTGGTGGCTTTGTCCCATTTAATCAAAGAAATAATTTCCAAGGAAATAATGAGAATATAGCTGGTGATAATTCTAGAAGTGATGAAAATAGTCTTAAAGAAGAACCTAAAAAGAAAAATTCTAAACTGGGTTACCTAGTCGCATTACTTTTAGTATGTGTAATTGCTGCAGGTATTTACTATTTCAAATTCTACAACAAAGATTCAAAAGTAGTTCATATTGATCAGTATAAAGTTGAACTAGCTGCTTATGGAACTAACCGAAATGGTAAGGTTGATGTTAATATTACGGAAGTTCCAGAAGTTAAAGATGCTGATGAAAATATCAAGAAATTCTTAAGAAAACCTGAGGTGAAATATTCGCCAAAAGAAAATCTGGAAAATGGAAGTAAAGTTGATGTAGAGATAACTCTTAATAAAGAGGAAGCTGAGAAAAAAGGGTTAAAACTTACTGGTAGCTTTAAACGTACTCTTACAGTAACTGGCTTATCTGAAGAAAATGGCTCTAAAAAAGAAGAGAAAAAATCTACAAGTAATACTCTTTGGAATAAAGAAAAAAGCAATAAACTTTATCAATATGTAAAAGAATGGGAAAAAACTTTAAATCAAAATTATAAAGAATATACGATTGATAATAAAGTTAATTACTATGGATTACAACTTCCAGGAGATACAGAAAAAGTTGGACAAGCACGCCTAGTACTTGAAGGTGACAAACTAGTAAGCATGAAGTGGTCACCAGAAGGAAATCAAAAAGATGTATATAATGTAGTTGCTGTATATTCTGATATAGAGAATGTTGTAGGACCAGCATCTCATTTATACTACTTTACAATTTTCAATGGTGAACCGATAGTACTAGTAACTGAACAAAACCAAGGAAATGATAAGAAATACTTATACTTCAAGAGAACAGCAAATGTTTATTTACAAGAAGGTTTTGAAAAAATAGTTAAAGGTTAGTAAATTAAAAGCTAGGGACAGATGGCGGAAGGGTTGTTTGTTTCTGGCTTTTTACAAAAAAATATTATAATAAAGTTTTGGAGGAAAAAAATATGAATTTTAAGAATAAAAGGTTAATATCAACTGTTATTGTTGTGGTTCTAGTGGTATTTTCGTTAATTAAAGGAACTATAACATCAAGTAACAGCAATAAAAAAGATGATGCAGAATTAAACGGATACTTAACAGAGTTCTTGCAAGAACAAAGTGTTACTAAATTAACTCTGAAAAAAGGTGATAGCAGCCAAGTAATTCAAAAGATTTCTATCGAAGGTGAGATTAATGCAGAAATGACGAATACTTATTCAAGAGGTTCTGTTTTAAATCAAATTAAAGAGGCAAAAGGAAATCCTAATGTTAAAGCTATACTATTATCTGTAAATTCACCGGGTGGTGGTGTTTATGAGACTGCAGAGTTGTACAATGCTCTTAAAAATAGTGGTAAAGATGTTTATGTGTCAATGAAGAAAACAGCCGCTTCTGGAGGTTATTATGTATCGACTGCAGCTAAGAAAATTTTTGTAAATACTGAAACAACTACTGGTTCTCTAGGAGTTATTATGAGTTATGTATCTGCTCAAAAATTCCTAAACGATCATGGAATTAAACAAGAAACTATTCGTTCTGGAGAGCAAAAAGCAGTAGGTGGTTTAACAGAGGACTTACCAGAATCAACAAGAAAAATATTACAAGAACAAAACAAAGAAGCGTATGAAAGATTTGTAAAAGCTATAGCTGAAGGTAGAA
This sequence comes from Gemella sp. 27098_8_149, assembly GCF_041433745.1. Taxonomy (NCBI): domain Bacteria; kingdom Bacillati; phylum Bacillota; class Bacilli; order Caryophanales; family Gemellaceae; genus Gemella; species Gemella sp. 27098_8_149. Next base: position 31,918 of record NZ_JAPWCB010000016.1, read on the forward strand.
ATCTAAGTGAAGATGAAGTTAAGAAACTTGCTGATGGTAGAACGTACACTGGTACTCAAGCAGTAGCGAACAAACTTGCTGATAAAGTTGGTACTGAAGATGAACTTATTGATTTAATAAAAGAAGAAAAAGGATTATCTAACCCAACTGTAATCGAGTTAAGAGCTGATAAAACTGCAGAAAGTTTAATTTCTAGATTTGTAAAAGCAACAACAAAAAGTTTCATCTCTGAATTAAATAGTGAAGTAAATTCGAACAAAGTTGAACGTAGCTACTTAGGATAAGGAGGGGATTTAAATGAATAATGATTTAAATAATAATAGACCTTCATATGATCCGCTTCTAAATGAGACTTCAGAAGTAGTGATGAATGATCCGCTACAAAATGAACAATCAACTAATGAGCATAAAGAGACTAGAGAAGCGGAAGAAATAACTGATAAAAAAGAAAAAGACTTCTCGCTACCAACTTCATTAGAAGATTATTTAGTACTTTCTAAAAATTTCTATGCAGGTTTTTGGATTAGATTTGTTGCATATTTAATCGATATGATAGTTATTTACGCTATATCTAGTTTATTAAATACTTTTAGTTTTGGACTTTTGAATAAGCAATTAGATTTTCCTATCTTAGGTGAAGAATCTCTGAGTTATGTTATTGTTATGTTTGTTTATTTTATATCAATGACTTACTTCTTCTCTCAAACCTTAGGTAAGATGATTATGAAGATAAAAGTAGAGACTAATAAAGGTGAAAAGCTGAGTCTTGCAGATGTAGTTTATCGTGAGCTAGTTGGTAGATTACTAACGATATTTTTAGTTTACCTACCGTATTTAGCAGTAGTTTTCACGAATAAGAAAAAAGGACTTCATGACTTTATTGCTGATACTGTAGTAGTCAAAGAAGATTTTTCAAAATTACGTCGTCAGATGAATGAAAAGTTAGAAAGTAAAAACTAAATAATATTGTAAGGGGTGACTCAAAAATCATGATTTTATAGAAATTGATTTTGTAGAGTTATCCCCTTTTAAACGCTCTATGATAGTTTTCACTATATATCATAATGATAGCTGTTATTGATTATTTAAAATATTATTGACAATAATTTTAGATGGTAGTATACTTAATTTATGAAAAACAACTACAAATGTAGACGAAAAATATTTAAGAGATAGGTGTGATAAATATATGGTGAAAAATGAGACATATATAGTTGAAGGGATGAGTTGTGCATCTTGTGCAGCGCATATTGAAGAGAGTTTAAAACAAGTTGATGATTTATCGGATGTCAATGTAAACTTTGCAACAAGTAAACTTACTCTTTCTAGAGGAGAAGGAATAGATAGAACTGAAGTAGAAAAGATTGTAGAAAAATCGGGGTATAAGCTTACTTATGTTTCTAGTATTGAAGAGCGAACATTTATATTAGAAGGAATGAGTTGTGCAACGTGCGCGAAAAATATAGAAGATGCGATTTCATCTTTAGATGGAACTGAAAAAGCCATTGTAAATTTCGCTACTGAGAAGATGGTAGTAAAATTCGATAAAGAAAAATTAAGTATAGCTGAAATCGAGAATAAAGTTGCTGAAGCGGGTTATAAAGCAAGATTAGAAATAGATAATTCGGTTGATGATCAAGCTGAAAAAAAACAGCAAGAAATAGATAGTATTTGGAAAAGATTTATTTATTCGGCTATATTTGCAGTACCAGTGTTATACATAGCAATGGCTGAGATGGTAGGATTACCTACGTTGGAAGGTTTAAGTCCGATGGGAAATCCAAAATTATTTTCAACAGTACAACTAATTTTAGTATTACCTGTTTTGTATCTTGGTAGAAAATTCTTTAGTGTAGGAATTAGAGCTCTTCTTAGAAGAAAACCTAATATGGATTCTCTAGTAGCATTAGGAGCAGGGGCAGCATTCTTATATAGTGTTTATTCAACCGTATTGGTATATTTAGGTGATGAACATGCAGCTATGAATTTATACTATGAATCTGCAGCGGTAATCTTAACATTGATTACACTAGGTAAATACTTTGAAGGAATATCAAAAAGTCGTACTACAAATGCTATTAGTAAGCTGGTTGGGTTGGTGCCGAAAACAGCTAATTTAATTAAAGATGGTGAAGAACATGTTGTAGCAGTAGATGAAATATCTACAGGAGATATACTTCTTGTTCGTCCTGGTGAAAAAGTACCTCTTGATGGAGTTGTGATTGAAGGTCGTTCAACTGTAGATGAATCAATGTTAACAGGGGAAAGTATCCCTGTAGAAAAAGAGATTAATAGTAAAGTCGTTGGAGCTAGTATTAATAAAACAGGTGTTTTCAAAATGAAAGTTACTAAAGTTGGTAAAGATACTACTTTATCACAGATTATTAAACTTGTTGAAGACGCTCAAAATTCTAAAGCTCCGATTGCAAAACTTGCAGATAAAATTTCAGGAGTATTTGTTCCTATTGTTATTGTTTTAGCACTAATAGCTGGAATTTTATGGTACTTTGTTGGAGATGCATCTTGGAGTTTTTCTTTAAAAATTATTATCGCAGTGCTTGTTATTGCTTGTCCTTGTGCCTTAGGTTTAGCTACACCGACAGCTATAATGGTAGGTACAGGTAAGGGAGCTGAACACGGTATTTTAATAAAAAGTTCAGAAGCTCTTCAGTTAGCTAAAGAAGTTGATACTGTTGTTTTTGATAAAACTGGAACATTGACAGAAGGTAAAATTTCAGTAACTAATGTAGTGACATTTAACGATTTAAAAGAAGAAGTTCTATTGCAACTTGCAGCGAGTGTAGAATATCTTTCAGAACACCCATTAGGTCTAGCTATAGTAGATGAAGCTAAAAATAGAAATTTAGATTTGTTAGAAGTTAAAGATTTTAGTTCATTAACAGGATTAGGTATTTCATCAATAGTTGATGGAAAATCAATATTAATCGGTAATGAAAAATTAATGTTAGAAAACAATATTAGTACTAAAGATTCAGTAGAAAAAGCAGAAAAATATGCTTCAGAAGGGAAAACACCATTGTTCATAGCTGTAGACTCTGAACTTGCTGGAATTATAGCTGTAGCCGATCAAATAAAAGAAAGTAGTTTAAAAACTGTCGAAAAACTACATAGCTTGGGCTTAGAAGTAGTTATGTTAACTGGTGACAATAAAAAAACTGCGCAAGTAATTGCAAATCAATTATCGATAGATAAAGTTGTAAGTGAAGTTCTACCAGAAGATAAAGCGAATGAAATCAAAAAACTTCAAGCACAAGGCAAAAAGGTAGCTATGGTTGGTGATGGTATTAATGATGCACCAGCGCTAGTGCAAGCAGAGGTAGGAATAGCGGTAGGGACAGGAACAGATGTTGCGATTGATGCTGCAGATATAGTGTTAATGAAACCTGACTTAAATTCTGTAGTTAATGCAATAGTTTTAAGTAAAAAAACTATAAGAAATATTAAAGAAAATCTATTTTGGGCGTTCTTCTACAACGTTATAGGTATTCCTTTTGCGATGGGGGTATTCTACATATTTGGTGGGCCATTGTTAAATCCAATGTTAGCTGGAGCTGCAATGAGTTTTAGTTCAATATCTGTAGTTCTGAATGCTTTAAGATTAAAAAGAGTAAAATTAAATTAATAAAAATCAATAAAAGAAAGAAGGATTAATCATGAAAAATGAATATAGTATCGAAGGAGTAAAATGTGGTGGTTGTGTAGCTGCAGTTAAAGAAAAATTATCAAAACTAGATAATGTGGATAATATTGAGGTTAATATTCAAGAAAAAACTATTGAAGTTGAAGGGAATGTTTCGAAAGAAGAACTTCAAGCTGCATTAGTAGATACAAATTTTAAAATAGTTTAATAAAAAAAATTGATTCGACAAATTTGATTTTTTTAACATTATAATTTGGAGTCACGCCTAATAAATAAACACCTTAGGATTAGTTTTTAATCTAATTCTAAGGTATTTTTGTGTTTTATTTATCGTAACCTAAGTATCCTATTGCGATAGCTTTAGGTCCTGCATGAGATCCAATTACGGGAGAAACGATTTCTGTTTCAACTTCGATATCACCAAAAGTTTTCTTGATAGATGTCATTGCTTTTTCTAATAATTCATCTGTTGTATAAAGAACAAATAAACTTTTTGGTTTTTTTTCTTTTATTTCTTCACACATTTTTGAAAGAACTTTGTTCATTCCTCTATGTTTACCGCTCACTGAAAGAAGACCGTCTTTAATAGTGATAATAGGAAGAATATTTAGTAGGTTTGATAGAACGAACTGAGCTTTAGTAAGTCTACCTCCTGCATATAAATATTGCATAGTTTCGACGGTTACAAGAACATTGTGTTGCTGTGAAAGTTCTAAGTATCTATTTTCTATATTTTCGAATGTTAAACTTCCTGCTTCAAATTCTTTAATAATTTTTTCGATAGCTATTCCTACCATTCTTGCTATTTGAAGAGTATCGATTACCTTAATTTCTATACCATCGATAAGCTCTTTGGCTTGAATGAAAGAAGAATATGTTCCAGACAGTTTAGAAGAGACGCTAAAGGCAACGATACGTTCTACACCTTGTTGTTTTAACTCTTCATAAACGCTTAAAATTTTACCTACTGCAGGTTGGCTTGTGCTAGGTTTTTGTCCGTTATGTATTCTTTCGTAAAATTCGTCAGGAGTTATAGTTACATTATCCTCGAAAATCTCATCATCAAGACGAACTTCAACAGGGATAACTGTAATTGGATTGTTATTTGCAAAATTTTTATTAATTTGTAATGCTGAATCGCACACAAAAGCTGTTTTCATAAATTTTAACCTCTTTAATTTTGTTTTAAATGATTATAGTTTAACCACGTCTATATATAATATACTAAAAATAAAATTTTTTCAAATAAAAAGTGAAATAAAAAGTAAACTATTGTTATTATTTTTAGATTTTAATATGCTTAATATATTGATTTTAAAAGTAAGTTTGTATTTTAATGTTTGTTAATATGGATATTGGATATCTACAATTATATTTTTATTATTTAGGAGTAGCAATACTGGTGAAGAAACATTCTTCTATGAAATAATAAGTATGATATAATAATTTAGAGAGATTATAGAGTAATAATTTAGATGAAAAATATAAAAAAAGTGAAGGATATAGATATGAGTATAAAAGCAGTGTTATTTGATATGGATGGATTAATGGTCGATACTGAAAGTTTGGCGACAGAAGCATTTATTCATGGTGCGAAAAAACAAGGATACGAGATGACTAGAGAAGAGACACTTTTAGTGTTAGGTTTTACTACAAAGAGTATTTATGAATTTTGGGGAAATTATTTTAAAGATTCTGATGTTAATGGAAAGCAATTAGTTGACGATCATTATAAATATATAGAGGATATATTGTTTACGACAGGACCTAAGAAAATGCCGTTTATAGAAGAATTGTTAATATATCTAAAAGATAATAATTATAAAGTTGCGGTGGCTTCATCTTCTAATATGAATCACATAGTTAATAATATGGAGAAGACTGGGCTTGTGAAATATATAGATGAGCTTGCTAGTGGGGCAGAAGTGGAAAATGGTAAACCCGCACCAGATGTGTTTTTATTAGCTGCAGAGCGTTTAGGTGTAAAACCTGAGGAATGTATAGTACTGGAAGACTCTATGGCTGGTGTAATTGCAGGAAGTACAGCAGGTGCTAAAGTTATTATGGTTCCAGATATGTTTGAGCCGGATGAAGTCTGCAAAGAAAGAGCTTATAAAATAGTCGGGAATCTAGGAGAGGTTATTAAAATATTGGAAAATGGTGAGTAAAGAAAATAGAATGATTGGTCTGGTTTTTGATGTGGATGATACGTTGTATGAACAGATAGTTCCATTTGAAAATGCATATAAGAGTCTATTCGATATGGATATTGACATGGAGAAATTTTATCTTTTGAGTAGATACTATAGTGATGTGAAATTTGAAGATTCTCGGAATGGTGAGATGACTATGGATGAATATCATATTTATAGGATTCAAGAAGCGGCGAAAGATTTGGGTGTATGTTTATCTGATGAACAAGCACTTAATATGCAAAAAGAATATAAAAAGAATCAACAAAAATTGCAAATGTCTGATATAACTAGAAGTATCTTAGAACTTGCAAAAGAGAATAATGTAAAGCTTGGAATAATTACTAATGGACCAAGTGAACATCAATGGTCTAAGGTGAAAGCATTAGGTGTTGAAAAGTGGATTGATAGGAAGAATATTATTGTTTCGGGTGACTATGGTATAAATAAGCCAGATGTTAGAATATTTGAAATCATGCAAGAAAAATTACAACTTCCTAATGATTCTCTATATTATATTGGAGATTCGTTGGAGAATGATATAGTAGGTGCGAATAATGCTGGTTGGAAAGCGATTTGGATAAATCGTTATAAGAAAAAAATACCGGAGAATGCATATATTTATAAAATAGCGGAAAACAATGCTAAATTGTTTGAAATTATTTCAGAAATTTTTGAAAAGTAAAATAAAATAGTTTTAGTAAGTTAATTTTTATGGTAAAATTAGGTATATTGATTTTATTAGAAGTTTACTAGAATAAAGTTGAACTAGTACTTTGTCTAAGGAGGAAAAGAGATGAAATTAGTATTTTTTAATTTAAGAGAAGATGAAAAGAGTGCTTTAGAAAGTTGGAGAAATTCTCATCCTGAGGTTGAAGTTGATGTTTATACTGAAGAACTTACATCAGCTAACAAACATTTATTAGAAGGTAAAGAAGGTGTAGTTTTAGCTCAAAATAAACCTTTCGAGCGAGATGTATATGAATATGCTAAAGAACAAGGAGTTAAAGTTTTTGCGACTCGTTCAGCTGGATTTGATATTTATGATTTAGAATTAATGTCTGAGCTTGGAATTAAAATGACGAATGTACCTTCGTATTCACCAAATGCTATTGCTGAGCATGTTCTAACTTCTGCATTACGTATTAGCAGAAATACAAATAAAATTCAACGCAATGTAGAAAAACATAATTTCTCTTGGAATCCAGGGATATTATCACGTGAGCTTAGAACTTTAACAGTAGGTGTTATAGGTACTGGAAGAATCGGTACTCAAGCTGCTCGATTATTCAATGCTTTAGGGTCTAAAGTTTTAGGTTATGATGTTTATCAAAATGAAGCGGCAAAAGAAGTATTAGACTATGTTGAAAATCTAGATGATTTAATAGCAAATTCTGATATTGTTACTATTCATATGCCAGCTATTAAAGAATACAACCACATGGTAAACGATGAATTTCTTGCTAAGATGAAAGATAATTCAATCTTGCTAAATGCAGCTCGTGGTATGCTAGTCGATACAAAGGCTGTATTACGCGCTTTAGATAGTGGAAAACTTCTTGGAGCGGGATTAGATGTTTATGAAAACGAAGGTAAATATGTTCCTAAAAACTTCGAAGGAAAAGAGTTTGATGATGAATTACTACAAACTCTAATAGATCGTGATGATGTAATTTATACTCCGCACACAGCATTCTATACAGAAACTGCAATTCAAAACCTTGTAGAAGGTGGATTAGAAGCGGCTGTAGAAGTAGTTACAACTGGAACATCTGCGAATGTTGTAAATAAATAATAATGAATAAAAAGACTTGGTTTGTAATATGCACAACCAAGTTTTTTTTATTACTAATAAAGTATGAAGGAATATATTAGGGTGATAATTAAATATACCGATAAAGTAGAAATATATTTGTTTGATTAAAGTTAAGGTTACAATTATTTGGATTATGTAAATCTATATAATTAATTGAGTAAAAATAAGAAAATAACAGATTTATGAATGTTTCAATTTTGTTACAATAAGTGTTTAGTCTATATGAAAGTATTGAATCTCTAAAGGATTAGAGATATAATATAATGTATATTAATAATTTCGTAAATACTAGATTGAAAAAAGGAGAAAACAGATGTTATTTAATCGACAAGGGCTCCAACAAAAAAATTGGCGCATGGTTAAAAAGGGTAAGCATATTCTTTTTGGTTGTTCGCTATTTTTTGTTGTTGGGGGAGTAAGCGTTACAGGCCCGCAAGTAACATATGCAAAAGAAACAAGTGAATCAGAAGTAGTCGTTAAACAAGATAAGACGGACAATATAGTTAATAAGAAATCGGTGGTTGATAATCCAACTTCACAAAGGGAAAAACAAGTAGAAAATTCTAAAGATAGGGTTATAAATACTGCTGTTTTAACTGAAAATGATGAAAAGACGATTGAGAAAAAAGAAGTTAACAAAAAAATACTAAAAGAATTAGTAGATAAGATTAAGAATACGGATATCAGTAAAAAAACTGAAAAATCTGTAAAAGAGCTTAATCTTGTTTTGTCACGTGCAGAAAAAGCACTAGATAACAAAGAAGTAACTCAAGAAGAAATTGATAAAGAAGTAAAAACTCTTAAAGAAATTTTTGATAAATTAGAAGACAAACCTAGGGAAGATAATAAATCGGAAGTTAAAGAAAAAGTTGAATCTAAAAAAGATGAAAAAGTAAATTCTGAGAAAGAAATTAAAGAAAAACAACAAGATAATAATAAGGAAGATGTTGCTAGAAGATATAATGAGAAAACAACTAAAGCAACTAATATTGTAAAAGAAATCAATAGTTTAGCTAGCGAAATAAATTATGAATTTACTGATTCTGAAAGAGAACTAGTTAACGTTATTGAAAAACTTCCAACCAATAATAATAATAGCGAAGAAAGTATTCAAAAATTATTGAATGAAGCAATTTATCTTAGAAATAGAGTAGCTAATAGAGTTACTCGTGCTAATTCAGGAAGACGAGATCCACGTAACGGAAAAGTTATAGATAAAAATGGAGAGAGTCGTTTTAGAGGGATAGTATACACTCACAAGGAAAATAGAAGAAATGGTAATCTTATTGAAAATGGGAATACAGCAGTCTATTATAATTCAGATGAAATTTGGAGTTTAATTGAGATAAAAGGTGAAAGAGTAGGAAATGAGAGAAAGTTCACTACGTATGTTCGAGGTAAAATAGTAGAAGATCCAACTCCGTATTATATTGTTACTGTTGGTTTTACAGGCAACTCTCCAATTAAAGGATTAAAAATGCATGTTGCTTACTGGGATAAGCAGGCAGGGACGGCAAGAAGTCGTGAAATAGAGTATGGTAGAACTGAAATTAATAATCCCATTACGAATGCTGCTATTAGAGGGATTGTAGGAGAGGGAGCAATAGTTCAACCTGGTAGATATGAAGTTCATATTGCATCTAATACAAGAGTAGCTCCAAATCAGTTAAAACCTTATACATTTACTTTTATTATTAAACCGCAAAGTGAGCGTAATACAGTAAAGGATTTATCACAAACATATGTAGATGATGTTCGTCATTTAACTGAAAATGAAAAAACAGCTCTAATTGAGAAATTTAAAACAGAACATCCAGATATTATGAAACCTTCAGGTCATAAGAGTGACTTTGATCGTGCTGAGGTTTCTGCTGATGGAACAACAATGACAATCCACTTCAAAGATGGATTTAATCCGAAAACTATTCAAACAAATGCGACAAATGATGTAGAAGCAAAACATCAAAGTATAACAGCTTATTTTGGTGATTCTAAAGAATTATATACAAATCCTAGACAATTAGTACGTTCAAAAACTGGAAATGAAGTACCATCGACAGCTCAAGTAACGTATAAAACACCTTTTAACTTGCAACAAACGGGAACAAGAAACGTTGTAGTAACGACAACTTATGCAAATGGAGTAACAAAAGACGTAACAACTCCTTATACAGTTTTAGACTTTGTAGGAAAACAAGATAAGAAAATTAACCAGAATCAATCTGGTCAATTGGGAGATGCAAGAAATTATATTACTGTTTCGGATAATTCAGCACTTCCAGGTGAATTAACTGTTCGTTGGAAAGGTGGTTCATCGACTGTAGATACTTCTACTGCGGGTGTACAACACAAAGAAATTGAGATTCTTCGTGGTAATCATTTGATGAAAACTGTAACTATACCGGTAGAAATAGTGGACAATATTAATCCAACTATTACAGCACCAGATTCAGTATTATTAACAAGATTAGAAGGGTTGCCAAGTGAGATAAATATTTCTGCACAGGATAATAATAAAGGAGTAGGACTTAAAGATAGTAATCCTATAACGGTTGAAAATCTGCCAAATCCGTTATTTTATAATCCAAGAACATCGAAAATAGAGATTAATGGAGTTATACCTAATAATTTCCAAAATGGTAAATCTAGTATTCAAGTAACTGTTAAAGCAGTGGATAGAAAAGGGAATACGGCGACTAAAAATATTACTTTTAATATTCAATCTCAAACACAAAAATATACAGCAGTCGCTAATTCCCAAATTCAAGAAGTAAGTTATGGGGAAACGCCTGATGCAGGAACAAGTATTCAAAAAAATGGATTACCAACAGGTACAAGATATAGTTGGGCAACACAACCTAGTACATTAACAGGTCCAGGGGATAAAACAGGTGTTGTAACAGTAACTTATCCAGATGGTTCAACAGATACGGTAAATGTAACCGTAAAAGTTCGCAAACTAAGTGATGAACATATACCAACTGGAAAAAAAATTACTGTGAATCAAAATGATTCAGTAACGAATGATAGATTAAAAGCAGCAGTAACAGTGAATAACGGTGGAACTAGTAAAGTGAAATCTGTTGCGTATGTCGGAAATATTAGTACAACAAATGCTGGAACGTCTACGATTAAAGCGACTGTTACTTATTTAGATAATACGACAGATCCAGTTGACATACCTATAGAAGTAAAAGACGTAACAGCACCAACAATTCAATCTCCTAGTGATAGACAAAATTGGGATTTAATTGCATTAGATAGAACATTGCCTCCGATTAAAGTGACTTCTGTTGATAATAACGGAGGAACTGGTATTAAATCAACAACAGTAACAGGACTACCAGATTTCTTAGTATATGATGATACAACTAAGACAATTAAGTTTAAAAATGGTGTTCAAGAAGTAACAAAATTACCTGTTGGACAAGATAGTAAAACTTATACTGCAACTATTCAAGTTACAGATAACTCAAACAATTCTAGTCAAAGACAAGTAACAATTACTGTTAAGTCAATGACTACGAAATACAATGCAACGGCTAATTCACAAAAACAAACTGTAAGTTATGGTGAAACACCAAATGCAGAAACAAGTATTAATAAAAATGGGTTACCAGAAGGAACATCGTATACTTGGAGAACGATGCCTAACACAACTACTGGTCCTGGTCAAAAGGCTGGGGTAGTAATTGTAACATACCCTGATGGTTCTATAGATTTGGTTGATGTAACTGTAAATGTGAGAAAACTAAGTGATGAATATGAACCAACAGCTACTAAAATAGTTAAAAATCAAAATGATACTGTCTCAGATCAAGACTTAAAATCTGCTATAACAATTAATAAAAATGGGAATAGTAAGGTAAAAACTGTTATTCCTGTTGGAACAATTAGTACTACCGACGCGGGGGAAAAAGAAATTTCTGCAACGGTAACCTATCTTGATGATACAACAGATACAGTGAAAATTCCGTTAGAAGTAAAAGATGTGACACCACCAACGATTCAAACACCAGCAAATGGTCAAAATGTTGATTTAATTGCATTAGATAAAGCTTTTTCTCCAATAAAAGTAACGTCTAATGACAATGCTGGAGGAAGTGGTGTTCAGTCAACAACGGTAACAGACTTACCAGATTTTTTAACATATGATGATGCGACTAAAACCATCAAGTTTAAAGAAGGTACTCAGGAAGTTCCTAAATTACCAGTTGGTACAGATTCTCAAACATATACAACTACAATTCGTGTGACAGATAATGCAAATAATAGTAGTACTTCACATTTAACTTTTATTGTGAAATCAATGACTACAAAATATGATGCAACTTCAAACACTCAAAAACAAACAGTAAGTTATGGTGAAACTCCAGATGCAGGCACAAGCGTGAATAAAACAGGACTACCAGAAGGAACAAGTTACACTTGGAAAACAACACCAGTCACAACAGATGGACCTGGTGAAAAAGATGGAGTAGTAACTGTTACATATCCAGATGGCTCAAAAGATGCAGTTAATGTGACTGTAAATGTGAGAAAATTAAGTGATGAATATGAACCAACAGCTACTAAAATAGTTAAAAATCAAAATTACTCAGTATCAAATGAAGAATTAAAAGCAGCGGTGACAATTAGTAACAATGGTGCTAGTAAGGTGAAATCTGTAACTCCTGTTGGAACAATCAGCACTGCAGCAGCAGGGGAGAAAAAAATTACTGCAACTGTAACGTATCTTGATGATACAACAGATACAGTAACAATTCCACTTGAAGTAAAAGATGTTATAGCTCCAACGATTCAAACACCGATGGAGAATCAAAGTTGGGATTTAATAGCGCTAGATAGAATATTACCACCAATTAAAGTAACGTCAGAGGACAATGCTGGAGGAAGTGGAATTAAATCAACAACGGTAATGGGATTACCAGATTTCTTAGAATATGATGAAGCGACTAAGACAATTAAGTTTAAAAATGATGTTCAAGAAGTACCAAAATTACCAGAAGGAACGGATGAGCAAACACACAATATTACAATTACAGTAGTGGATAATGCAAATAATAGTAGTAACACACAAGTAACAATTACTGTGAAATCAATGACTACAAAATACGATGCAACTGCAAATCCAGACAAACAAACAGTAAGTTATGGAGAAGAACCAGATGCAGGAACAAGTGTTAATAAAACTAACTTACCAGAAGGAAATAGTTACGTTTGGAAAACAAAACCAGAAACAACAGCACCAGGAGAAAAAGACGGAGTAGTAGAAGTAACATATAAAGACGGTTCAAAAGATACAGTGAATGTGAAAGTTACTGTAAAAGAATTAAGCTCAGAATACGAAGTGACTGGAGCACCAATTGAAGTAAACCAAAATACTCCAGTAACAAATGATGACTTAAAAGCCAAAGTAACAGCGACATCAAAAGAAGGAAATATTAACGGAACTGATAAAATCTCAAAAGTAGAACCAAAAGCAGAGATTAGCACAGCTAACTATGGAAATCAAAATATTACTGCGACAGTAACATTCAAAGATGGAACAACTAAAGAAGTAACAATTCCATTAAAAGTAAAAGACGTGACTCCACCAACTATTACAGCTCCAGAAGAAAATAAAAACTGGGAAATGACTGCATTAGATAAAATTTTACCAAATATGGAAGTAAGTGCAGAAGATAATGCGAACGGAAGTGGCATAAAAACAGTAAGTGTAGAAGGACTTCCCGATTACTTAGAATATGATAGTACAACTAACTCAATTAAATTTAAAGCTGGAAAACAAGAAGTAGAAAAACTACCAGAAAATACACCAAGTAAAGAATTTAATTTGAATATTCGTGTAGAAGATAAAGCAGGGAATGTTAGTGAAAGAACTGCGAAAATTACAGTATCTTCGATGAGTGCGAAGACTAATCCTCAGCCAATAGATCAAATGGTAAACTACGGACAAGTACCAAATCCAGAAGATAGCGTAAATAAACAAGGATTACCAGATGGAACAACGGTGACATGGAAAACACCACCAGTAGTTAATACACCAGGTTCAACAACAGGAGAAGTGGAAATCACATATCCAGATGGATCAAAAGATGTAGTTACAGTAAATGTAACTGTAAGAAAAGTAAGTGAAGAATATACAGCGACTGGAACACAAATCGAAGTAAATCAAAATGCAAAAGTAACATCTGATATGTTAAAAGGAGTAGTTAATGCGATTAATGCACAAGGTGACAATGGTAATGCGAAAATCGCAAAAGTGGAATCAAAAACACCAATTAGCACAACAACATATGGAGATCAAACAATTCAAGCAAAAGTAACATATATTGATGGTTCAGAACAAGATGTTACGATTCCGTTAAAAGTAAAAGACGTGACAGATCCGACAATTTTAACTCAGAAGAAAATAAAAACTGGGAAATGACAGCATTAGATAAAACGTTACCTGTGATGAAGATTAAAGCAGAAGATAATGCAAGTGGAAGTGGAATTGCTACGATTGAAGTAAGAAATATGCCTTCATTCTTAACTTTTGATGAATCTACCGGAATAATTACTTTCAAGGAAGGTGTACGAGAAGTACCGGAAATTAAATCCGACAATACGATGTATGGTGTAACGATAATAGCAAGAGATAAAGCTGGAAATTCGACATCTACCTTAGTAAATATTACAGTTTGGTCTATGCGAGGGAAATACGATCCACAACCGAAATCACAAACAGTGGATAACGGTACAGTGCCAAATGCAGAAGACAGTGTAGACAAAACCGGCTTACCGGAAGGTACGACTGTAACATGGAAAACAAATCCAGATGTAAGTACACCAGG
>NZ_JAPWCB010000017.1:0-36456 GCF_041433745.1 Gemella sp. 27098_8_149
TCATTTGATAAGCCCATCCTTGATCAGAGTGAAAAGTTCTCCTATAAGGTGATTTAGCTGTGACTTTAATAGCTTCTTCTAGTGCATCCATTATACTTTGGGCTGATGGGTTCTCACTTATACTATAGCTTATTATCTCACCATTATACATATCCATAAATGGATCTAAATAAAGTTTCTTTACTACTAATTTACCTCTCTCACTAACTTCATAATATTTAAATTCAGTTGTGTCTGTAGTGATTTTTTGATGTGGAATATTAGTATTGAATCGTCTTCTAATTCTATTCTTAGCTGTTTTTCCAATTTTCCCCTTATATGAATTGTATTTTCTACTTTTTCTAGTGAATGATGTAACCTGTAAGCCTAATTTTTGTATAATTCTTTGAACTTTCTTTTTGTTTATTATATATCCTAAATTACGTAACGCACCATATATACGTCTATAACCATAATCTTTGTTATTCTTTCTTATTTCTAATATTTTCTCTTCAATTTCTTTATCTGGATTAACTCTATCGAATCTCTTCTGCCAGTACATATATGTTGCTTTTGGCATTTTTGCATATAAAAGAAGGTCTTTAAGTATAAATTCTCCTCGGAGACTGCTTATAATTCGCGCCTTCTTTTCATTTCTGCTTCTTCCGCTAAACGCAATCTCCTCGCTTCTTTTAAAAATGCATTTTCTATCCTTAGTTGTAGTAATTGATCTTCTAATTCTTTTACATATTCTTCAGATATATTATCATTTGTAGTTTGATTTGTTGTTTCATTACTTAACTTTTTAGGTGATTTATCCATTAAGATTTCCCGCCCTTTCCTTCGTTCTCTCAATGCATCAGGACCAGCTACTCTAAAGCGATTAACCCAGTTACAAATAAGTGCTGGATTATTTATACCTTCTTGTAAAGCTAAGTCATTGTATGAGAGTTCACTTGTTAAGTATAATTCTACAACATATATCTTTTTTTCGAAAGAATATTCTTCATTTTTTCTTGAACGATATAATCCTTCATCTCCATATTTCTTATATTTGGCAACCCAAATTTCAATATTATTATGAGATTTTATAGCATACTTTCTTGCTAACGATCTTATGCTTATATTTTCATTTATATACTCTAGTACGACTTTCTTTTTAAATTCAAAATTATATTTAGTCATAAAAATACCGACCTCCAAAAAGTTAGATTTTTTGGTCTAACTTTTTGGGGTCGGTACAGTTTGTGTTTGTACTATTTTTCATAGTCTAGATTTACTAAATAGCAAAAAACTAGGTAAGTATTTGTAGCTTACCTAGTTTCTTATTTTTATAGTCTATCAGCGATTGCTTTTCTAATTTCTTCGAATTCAGCAGGCTCAACTTTTTGAGGTGGCCATTTAACTTCTAAATTATCGAAGTTTACATCTTTATCTTTGTATCTTGGTACGATATGGAAGTGTAGGTGGAAAACACTTTGTCCAGCATACTCTTCGTTGTTTTGGAAGATGTTTACTCCGTCACAACCATATGCATCTTTTACAGCGTTAGCAATTTTTGGAAGAACTCGTCCAATGTTTGCAGCTGTTTCAGGATCACAGTCAAAAATATTTCTGCTGTGTTTTTTTGGAATTACTAGAGTGTGCCCTTTTGTAATAGGGAATACGTCTAAAAAGCTATATACGTGTTCATCTTCGTATACTTTGTAACTTGGGATTTCTCCATCGATAATTTTTTCAAAAATAGTTTTTTCCATAATTTTTACTCCTTATTATTTTAAGTTTTCTAATGTTTCTATTAAAAGTTTTTTCAGGTTTACACTAATTTTTTGTGCAGTTTGTAATACGTGTTCGTGGTCGTGTTTTTTCTCTTGGATTCCTGTAGCCATATTAGTAGCACAAGCTAGTACTGCCACTGGAAGTGAAGCGTGATTTGCGGCGATTACCTCAGGTACTGTAGACATACCTACAAGATCACATCCCATAGTTTTAAATGCACGAATTTCTGCACGCGTTTCAAAATATGGACCTTGGAAGAATCCGTAAACACCAGTGTGTAAAGTAAGGTCTAATTTTTTCGCAGAATTGTGTAAAGTCTCAACTAAGTACGGATCGAAAGGAGTTGTCATGTCAACAAATCTTTCTCCTAGACGTGGGTCATTTTCTCCCATTAGAGGGTTGTTGTTTACTAGTGAGATGAAGTCATCAAGACATACGATATCTCCTTCACTGAAGTCTGTGTTAATAGCTCCACAAGCGTTAGTGATGAATAACCCTTTTACACCAAGATGTTTAACAACATATGTCATAAAGGCAACATCTTTCATGCTGTATCCTTCGTAATAGTGAAGACGTCCGTTTAATACTAATACATTTTTCCCAGAAATTTTTCCGAAAGTTAGTTTGTTAGCATGCCCCTTTACTCGATTAGCATGTTTATTTCCTGGGAAAAGTGGAATAGCTTCGTAACCAAGTTCTTGTTGATCTTCAAGCTCAAGTGTAATACCACTACCTAAAACAACTGCGTAGTCTATCGGCTCATTAAAATATTTTATTATATAATTTGCCGTCTCAATAATATTCTGATAATATGTCATAATATAAATCCTCCTGAAAATGCTTTATCAAAGTTATTATAGCATAAAAAATTCAGAAAATATATAATTTTATATTAATTATTATCAACGTTTGTATTATTAATATAAATACGTTTATGTTATTTTTAATGATGCGATTGAAACGGAAAAATGAATATTAATAGGTACTATAATATTATAATTTATTTAATCTAATTTTTAGTGTTTTTTAAAAAAGTTCAAAAAAATATTTGCAAGCGTTTTAAAAATATTGTATTATGAACTTAGTACATAAAGATTTTTAGGAGGACATTATGAAAAAATTACGTACTATTTTTGCAATTTTAGTTGCATTATCATTAATTGTTGTTGGTTGTTCTTCAAAGAGTGCTAAGAACGATACGAAATCTGATGGCAAGAATGCCTATAAGATTGGTGTTGTAACTGGTGAAGGTGGAGCAAAAGATAAGAGTTTTAACCAGGCTAACGTAGAGGCGATTCAAGCATGGGCGAAAGCAAATGGAGCAAAAGATCCGGTTGTTATTGAGACGAAGAATCAAGCAGACTTAGCTGCGAACTTGCAAAATGCTGCGAAGGTATCTGATATTGTATCTCTAGCTGGATTTGAATTTGAAAAAGAAATTACAAAAACTGCAGAGCAATATAAAGATAAAAAATTCATGTATGTAGATAGTTTTGTAGATGCTCCAAATATTGCTTCATTAATCTTTAAAGAACAAGAGGCTGGGTATCTAGCAGGATATGCAGCAGCTTTACAATCTAAAACAGGAAAAGTTGGATTTATTGGAGGAACTAAAATTCCACCAGTAGAACGATTTGGAATTGGATTTGTACAAGGTGCTAAAGCAGCTAAAAGTGATATTAAAGTAATGTACAATTACAGTGGAACATTCTCAGATACAAATAAAGGGAAAACTTTAGCAGCTACTATGTATGACTCTGGAGCAGATGTAATTTTCGTTGCGGCAGGAAATACAGGTAATGGTGTAATCTCAGAAGCTAAAGAACGTGGAATAATCGACATGTCTAAGAGTGGAGAAATTAAACACTGGGTTGTTGGTGTTGATAAAGACCAGTATGAAGAAGGTATCTTTAAAGGGGAAGATAAAGATGGAAAAGAATATCAAAAATCTGCTATCTTAACTTCTGCTGTTAAAAATATCGAAGTAGCTGTAACAAAAATCTTAAATGAAATCAAAGAAGGTAAATTCACTAAAGGTGAGCATATCTTTGGTATTAAAGAAAATGGGGTAGGAATTCCAAAAGAAAACCCTAACCTAAGCGAAGAAGCAAAAACAAAAATTGCTAAAGCTGTAGAAGAATTAAAATCAGGGAAAGCTGAAGTAGTAGCTACTGGAGATGAACTTAAAGCAAAAGGAGCAGCTACGAATATCGAAGGGGAACTATAGTATAGATTATTATAGGGAATATTCATAAATATTAATTAGTAGGAACCATCATTATTGGTGGTTCCTTTTAGTGACATTAAAACGAACTTTTAAAATACAAAAAAACTTTAAAAATTTTATTATTTCATGTGTTGTTGTAAAATTTTTGGGCATTAAATGATTACTAAGTACTGAAGTATAGTAGGTGGGAACGTTACTGTATTTTTAAAAAAGCGATAATATTTTTATGTAAAATAATAAATTGTGTACAAATATAGACGAAAACAATGTAACTATTTAAATCTTAAAATATAAAGAAAGATAACACTTTCAAGATAATCCGAACGTTAACTAAAACTGAATTATAGTGCTGTATACTGATTTGACTTTGTTATTAAATATATGGTATTATCTTTTTTTAAAACAATTCTTAATCGTAAGGAGATTAATATTTAATATGAGAAAATTATTTTCATTTGTAGCGGTAGTATTATCTGTTATTTTAGTTGTTACAGGATGTTCGTCTAAATCATCAAAAGACAATTCTACTAATAAGTCTAACTTAAAAGTGGTTGTCGTAACTGATGAAGGTGGAGCAAAAGATAAGAGTTTTAACCAAAGTAATGCAGAGGCGTTAACTTCATGGGTAGAAAAAAATGGAGGTAAAGCATTAACTCCGGTTGAAACAAAAAATCATTCGGACCTAGCAGCTAATATGCAAAGTGCTTCTAAAGCAGCTGATGTAATTTCATTAGCAGGTTTTTATTTTGAGAAAGAATTACCAAAAATGGCAGATGCTTTTCCAGATAAAAAGTATATTTTTATCGATGGTGTAGTAGAAAAAGCAAACGTAGCTTCTGTTACTTTTGCAGAACAAGAAGCAGGATATTTAGCAGGGTATGCAGCAGCATTACAATCTAAAACTGGTAAAGTTGGATTTATCGGTGGAGCAAAAATTCCTACAGTAGCAAGATTTGGAATTGGATTTGTACAAGGTGCAAAAGCAGCAAATAAAGATATTAAAGTAGTATATAACTACAGTGGTTCATTTAGTGATACAAACAAAGGTAAAACAATAGCAGCAACTATGTACGATACAGGAGCTGATGTAATCTTCGTGGCAGCTGGTGGAACAGGTAATGGAGCTATTAAAGAAGCACAAGAAAGAGCTACACAAGACCTAAAAGAAAGTGGAGAAATTAAACACTGGATCGTAGGTGTTGATAAAGACCAATATACTGATGGAATCTTTAAAGCTAAGGACAAAGATGGAAAAGATGTTGAAAAATCAGTTGTTGTAGCATCAGTTATCAAACGTGTAGATGTTGCAGTGAAAAATGTATTAGACAGTATCAAAGAAGGTAAGTTTGAAGGTGGGAAAGAACATATCTTTACTATTAAAGAGGATGGTATTGAATTAACTTTAGAAAATCCTAACTTAAATGAAGAAACTAAATCAAAAATCAAAAATAAAATAGCAGAGCTAAAAACTGGAAAAGAGTCAGTAGTAGCTGAAGCTGATAAATTAACTGATAAAAATAATATTGATGGCGAGTTGTAATATAATTTAGCGTTAGAATCTCTATAGAACCTAAAGTTTTATAGAGATTTTTTTTGTTTATTCAAAGCTATTAATGTGTAATAATTAAATATTATAATTGTAGTTTATTTAAAAGTTCGTAAAATAATAATCTATCATTAACTTTGTATTTATAGTATTATTGTCGTTTATTTAATTAATGTGTAATAATGTATTATGTGTGAAAATTCGTATTAAATTGTAAACGTTATTAATGTTTTGGAAATGCTTTATAATTTCAAAGTAATCTGATAGAAGTATGGAATAATAGATATGATAATTCATATAAATACTGTTTTCATAGGTTTTTATAATTAGAAAACGAACGTTATAAAAAAATGTTAATATTTCATAAATAAATTATTGAAGTTTAAAAGATAATGTGGTATTATTTAGATATAAACAATATACAAATAAAGGAGACTTTTTATTTATGAAAAAGGTATTTTCGTTAATAGCAGTTGTTTTATCAGCAGCATTAATTATTGTTGGATGTTCTTCTAAATCATCTAACGGAAATTCATCTTCTAACAACTCTGGATTAAAAATCGGTGTTGTAACTGACGAAGGTGGAGCAAAAGATAAAAGTTTTAACCAAAGTAACGTTGAAACTGTAAAAGCTTGGGCTGAAAAAAATGGTGGAAAAGCACTAAACCCAATCGAAACTAAAAACCAAAGTGACATTGCAGCTAACTTACAAAACGCAGCAAAAGCTTCTGACGTAATTTCATTAGCTGGTTTCTACTTTGAAAAAGAATTACCAAAAGTTGCAGATTCATTTGCAGATAAAAAATTCATTTTCATCGATGGTGTAGTTCAAAACAAAAACGTTGCTTCTGTAACATTCTCAGAACACGAAGCTGGATACCTAGCTGGATATGCAGCAGCTTTACAATCAAAAACTGGTAAAGTTGGATACATTGGTGGAGCTAAAATTCCTGCAGTAGTTAAATTTGGTGTTGGATTCGTTCAAGGTGCTAAAGCAGCTAAAAAAGACATCAAAGTTGTTTACAACTACAGTGGTTCATTCAACGACACTAACAAAGGTAAAACTTTAGCAGCAACTATGTACGATGCTGGTGCTGATGTAATCTTCGTAGCAGCTGGTGGTACTGGAAGTGGATCTATTAAAGAAGCTCAAGAAAGAGCAACTAAAGATCTTAAAGAAAGCGGAGAAGTTAAACACTGGATCGTTGGTGTAGATAAAGACCAATATTCTGAAGGTGTATTCAAAGCTAAAGATAAAGATGGAAAAGATGTTGAAAAATCAGTTATCTTAACTTCAGCTGTTAAACGTATTGACGTAGCAGTTGCTAACATCTTAGACGCTATCAAAGCTGGTAAATTTGAAGGTGGACAAGCTAAAGTCTTCACTATTAAAGAAGATGGTGTTGGACTTCCAGCAGAAAACCCTAACTTAAGCGATGATATCAAATCTAAAATTAAAACAGTTGTAGAAGATCTTAAAGCTGGAAAAGCAACAGTTGCAGCAGATGCAGCTGGTGTAGCTGATAAAGCTAATATCGACGGAGAACTTTAATTTTAAAAAGTTTATAGTAAAAAGGCCTAGCGTTTGCTAGGCCTTTTTTTGTGATAATTATTATTAAATTTCTTAAATAGTATTAAAAAATTTATATTATAATTACAATTACTTAAGTTTTAAAAATCGTATTATATTATAAAATATTAAAACGAATACAGTATAGATTTTAATTAATTTACTGTGTGGTAAATTAATATTAAATATAAATAAAAAAATACCTTAAAAAGCTATACTAGTTTGTCAAAATATATTATAATATATAGTATGTAAGAATATATAAAAGAGAGGTAAAGATATGTACGCTATAGAAATGCTAAACATAACTAAAAAGTTTGGCGACTTCTACGCAAATAAAGATATCACTATTCAAGTAAAGAACAATGAAATTCATGCCTTACTTGGTGAAAATGGTGCTGGAAAATCTACGTTGATGTCGGTTCTTTTTGGTATGTACCATCAAGAAGCCGGTGTTATTAAGTTGAATGGTACGGAAGTTGATATTAAAGATCCTAAGCATGCGAATAAACTAGGGATTGGTATGGTACACCAACACTTTAAACTTATTAAAAACTTCACTGTTGCTGAAAATATTATTTTAGGTATGGAAGAAGTAAAAGGTGGAAAAATCGACTTAGATAGCGCAGCTGAGAAAATTACAGAACTATCTAGAAAATATGGTTTAGAAGTTGATCCTAAAGCATTAGTAGGGGATATTAGTGTAGGGATGCAACAAAGGGTAGAAATCCTAAAAATGTTATATAGAGATGCAAACATCTTAATTTTTGACGAACCTACGGCAGTTTTAACTCCTGCTGAAATTAAAGAATTCTTAGCTATTCTTAAAAATCTTCAAGCAGAAGGAAAAACTATTTTATTAATTACTCACAAACTTAACGAAATTATGGCTGTTGCGAATCGTTGTAGTATTATTCGCCGTGGTGAGTACTTTGGAACTGTTGAAATAGCAGAAACTACAAAAGAAAAATTAGCTAGTCTTATGATTGGTAAAGATCTAGAAATTATTAAATATGAGCGTTCAAGAGAAGGTAAGAAAAATATACTTGAAGTTTCAGGGGTATATGCAGATACTGCTGAGAAAAAAGATATTCTTCATGACTTCAACTTAAATGTACGTGAACGTGAAATTCTAGGTATCGCAGGAGTTGATGGAAATGGTCAACAACAATTTGTGGAAGTACTAAATGCTTTACTTAAAGAAACAAAAGGGAAAATTATTTTCGACGGAAAAGAAATCAATTCATTATCTACTGCAAAGCGTAAAGAACTTGGACTTGAGATTATTGCAGAAGATAGACACAAAGATGGTCTTGTATTAGACTTTAGTGTTGAAGAAAACTCAGTTTTAGAAAATTATTACACAGAAAAATTCTCTAACCGTGGATTCTTAAAGAAAAATGTTATTGCTAAATTTGCAAAAGAAATCTGTGAAAAATACGATGTTCGTAAAGCTGGTGATGAGAAAATTTCTGCTCGTAGTATGAGTGGTGGTAACCAACAAAAACTTATCATCGGGCGTGCTTTAGAATT
Organism: Gemella sp. 27098_8_149; assembly: GCF_041433745.1. NCBI lineage: Bacteria > Bacillati > Bacillota > Bacilli > Caryophanales > Gemellaceae > Gemella > Gemella sp. 27098_8_149. The sequence goes on from NZ_JAPWCB010000017.1 coordinate 8,635, forward strand.
ACATCCGAAATTATTAGTAACAACACAACCTACGCGTGGACTTGATGTTGGGGCTATCAATGGTATTCACAAAATGCTAATCGACTACCGTGATAAAGGTAATGGTGTACTATTAATTTCATTTGACTTAGATGAAATCTTAACATTATCTGATAGAATTGCAGTTATTCACAATGGTAATATTATTGATATCGTGGATAACGATGAGAATGTAACAAAAGAACAACTTGGTCTGCTTATGGCAGGGGTTAAGAAGTAGAGAGGAGAACGTATGTTAAAAAAAGTTTTAACTAATGCGGTGCTACCGATATTAGCTTCATTTATTATTGGGGCGATTCTTATTTCAGCGATAGGGGCAGCACCAGGAGATGTGTTTGGGGTAATTGGAGATATCTTCTCAGACTCAAACAGTATAGCTGAAATTTTTGTATCAACAATTCCACTTATTTGTACTGGATTATCTGTTGCATTTGCCTTCAGAACAGGTTTATTCAACATCGGTGCAGAAGGTCAATTCATTATGGGTGGACTTTTCGCTGGACTTGTTGCGATTAAAATGGAAGGTATGAACTTCTATTTAGTATTAATTACTAGTATTCTAGTTGGGATTGTAGTAGGTGGTCTTTGGGCTGCTATTGCAGGTTACTTAAAAGCTAGATTCAATATCAGTGAAGTAGTTGTAACAATCATGTTAAACTATACAGCTTTATATTTCGTACAATTTGCTGTACCTAAATATATTAAAGGAACTAACGATATCATTTCTAAACCTATCGTTTCAGCTGATGGAACAGGATACTTACAAAATAGTTTAGTAGAAGGTATTTTCAACAACTATCGTTTAGGAACAGATTTATTCTTAGCTATCTTTAGTGTTATTATTTTCTATATCGTTATGGAAAAAACAGTATTCGGATATGAATTACGTTCTGTAGGATTTAACCCGAATGCATCAAAATTCGTAGGTATGAAAGTTAACAGAAACACTGTATTATCTATGGCTATTTCAGGAGCTTTCGCCGGTCTAGGTGGAGCACTTTACAACATGGGACCTGTAGGACAAGTAGTTGCAGGTTCAACATTCCAAGGATTTGGATACATGGGAATCGCGGTTGCTTTAATCGGAGCTAACACTGCGTTAGGATCACTATTAGGAGCATTATTATTCGGATTCCTAGGAGTATTAACTCCACAATTATCATTCATCGGTATTCCAAAAGATATCGCGAATATTTTAATCGGATTAATCGTATTATTCGTTGCAGCTAAAGCTATCTTTGATAACAAGTTGCTTGATAAATTATTTAGTAGTAAGAAACAGAAAGGAGACAAATAGATGGATACAGTATTATCACTATTAGACTCAATGTTACAATATACTGCACCTATTCTTATAGCTGCCATCGGTGGTTTCTATTCAGAAAAAAGTGGGGTTGTTAACATTGCCCTTGACGGTTTCGTAATTTTTGGATCATTCGTTGCATCACTATTAGCATTATCAGTGTTCGATGGATCTCCAACATTATTACAATTAGTAATTTGTTTAGTTGTTGCGACACTTGCTGGTGGTTTAATGTCATTAATCCACGCATATATCAGTATTAACTTAAAAGCTGACCAAGTTATTTCAGGTACGGCGATTAACTTAATTACACCAGCTATAGCGTTATTCTTAGTTAACCACTTTAATGGTACATATGAATTATTATTAGCAAGTGGTTTCCCAAGATATACAGTATTTGGTAAATTTACTATTTACCCAACAGTATTTATAGCTGTGATTCTAGTAATTGTAACATATTACGTAATTTACAAACGTCCATTCGGATTACGTTTACGTTCTGTAGGGGAAAACCCACAGGCGAGTGATTCACTTGGATTAAACGTATTTAAATATCGTTACATTGGGGTATTTATTTCAGGATGTTTAGCAGGATTAGCTGGAGCTATCATTGCAACTACATTCTCTCAAGGATTCAACGCAGCAATCACAGTATATGGATTCGGATACTTAGCATTAGCGGCATTAATCTTTGGTAAATATAACCCAATTACAATCACATTAGCTTCGTTATTCTTCGGAGGAACTAAAGTATTCGCTGAGAAAGTTTCTATCTTAGCACCAGACCTACCAATTCCGGTATCATTCTGGAACATGTTCCCATTCGTAGCTACAATCATTGCACTTATCGTATTTTCTAAGAAAACTGCTACTCCAGAAGCACTTGGTATTCCATACGATAAAGGTTTAAGATAATATATACAGTAGTCTTTGAAAACTATAAGTTTCAAGGACTACTTTTTTTATCACTAAAATATGGTATAATATAGATAAATAAAAAAAGGAGATGAGTATATGAATAAAAAGTTATTAATGTTACTTGCAGCAGGGGCCTTAGCTATAACAGGATGTGCAGGGAAAGAGGCTTCAAAAACTTCAGATCAAAAAAATAACCCAGAGCAAAAAGAAAATAAAAAAGAAAATACAGAGAATAAAGAAACAGCTTCAAAAGAAAAAACAGAAGTTAAACATGATTTAGCTGCTGCAGAAAAATTAGCTCACTTAGTAGCTATTTCAGGAAATGACTTATCAAAATTAAATGAACAAACAAACTTATTAGCGTGGATTACTCAAGATAAATCTACAAAATTCAATTCACCAGAAGGAGTACCATTAGCGAAAGTTTCGGTGCAAGATTTCGTAGATGTAGTTAATGAATTCTCTGACAAAACATATTCTAAAGAAGAAGCATTGGAGTTACTACAAAGTCCAGCTTTCAGTGAGCTTGGAGGTAAGTCTTCTGCTGCGACTACATTCCCTAAAGATAGCGAGATAAACTACTACAAAGAAGATAATACACTTGTATTCGTATCTGTAGAAAGAGGACATAATTATCCACAGGTATTAGATAAAAAAGAAAACTGGAAAACAGAAGGGGATAGCATAAAGATTGATGTACTAGATGCTATGACGAAAACTAAAATTTCAACAATAACATTAAAACTTAATAATAAAAATTATACAGGTGGACATAGTAAGTCTAAATATTATGTTGCTGATGTTCAAACTGCATAGAAACAAACACCTCAATCTAAATTTGATTGAGGTGTTATTGTATTATTTAACTTTAATAGTTGCTCTATCAGGTCTTCCATCTGTTGAGAAGAAACCAGAAGCAGCTCCAGGTCCTAAGTAGACATTTGAGCTTATTTTTTTTAGCATTGGTGAAGATTCACTCTTACTAGGAAGTCCATTAGGGAAAACGTAGATTGCTTGTGCTCCACCAAATGGAACATTACCCTCAGAATCATGTTTAAATGAATAAACTTTTGCCGGTTGAGATGATGTTCCTAAATTATTAGAATCACTATGTTCAGTGAATGACCAAATTCCAGCCCATTTTTGGGGTACATCTATACTAAAGTATTCATTTTCGTAGTGTGTCGCATTTGCTTTTCCTGATTTTTCTTCACTATTTTTTGCTGAGTTCTCTTTATTTGTTTTAGTATCTTTCGATTTGGCTTTTAGTTCATTTATACGTTCTTCGTATTTTTTTACCAGTTTTTCTATTTCAGATTGTTTGTTTTGTGCTTGTTGCTCTGTCTCAAAAGTAATATCTTTTTCTTTATCTATTGTTTTAGTCAATTCATCTAATTTTGTTTTATTATCTGTAATTACTTTTTCATCGGATACAGCACTGACATCTGATAGAGTGTTTGTTTTAATAGTGCTATCATAATCGTTTTGGAAGTAAGTACGCATTGTAGTTATGCTGTTTTTATACTCATCTTGAACTTTTGAATCTTTGTAGGAATTTAAATTGTATTTTGATTGTTCATCAAGAGTGTCTTTTAATAAATTTAGTCTTTCATTTCTATCATTTCCGTCATTGAATTTTTTTATAACTTCATGTATAGCAGTTAATTTTTCAGCTGAAACAACTTCTGCTTGTTTCTTTTGATAGAAATTATATCCGAAGAAACAAATAACTACTGCAATGATTACTGAAACAATTGATATTATAGTTTTATTATTTCTGTTCATAAAATTCTCCTTTTATTCTTCTACATAGATAATTATAGAATAATAGCAAGGCTACGTCAATAATAGTCAGTAGAGAAAGGTTAACTTAGAAGTAAACATCAGCTCAAGATTAATTATAATTGATAATAGGGAAACTATATAAAAGAATACCTCAATCACTGATTTGATTGAGGTATTTTGTCTTATTTAGCACGTATTTTAGCCATTTCTTCCCTATAGTAAGTTTCATTTTTTTCGTTAAAGAAACCGCTACTAGCGCCGGCTCCTACATAGATATTAGAACCAAATTTTGTCCATTCTTTAACTGAGTTTGCCTTGCTTGGTAATCCATTAGGATAAACATGTACGGTTTGTCCGCCACCACCGAACATAGGATTATCTCCTGCACGACTAAATGCATATGTTATAGCTGGTTGAGAAGGTGTTCCAAGATTTTTAGTGTCTATAGTTTTACTAATAGACCATTTCCCAGACCATTTAGCAGGAACATCAACGATAAAGTACTCATTTTCATAGTGTGTAGAAGTCATAGTAACAGCCTTTTCTCCTATGTCATCTGACGAGTTTTTTCTTTTTTCTTCTGTTTTTGTCTCTTTCTCTTTTTTGCCTAATACAGTTATACGTTCTTCATATTGTTTTATAAGTTTTTCCACTTCAGATTTCTTTTCTTGAGCCTGTTCTTCAGTTTCGAAGGTAATATCTTTTTCTTTTTCTATAACTTTTGTTAAATCATCTAATTTTGCTTTCTTATCAGAAAATTTACTTTCATCAGAAGTGTTATTAAGATCTGAGATATTGTTTTCTTTTATAGTATTGTCATAATCTCTATGGAAATAATCTCTCATGATATTTATACTATTTTTAAATTCATCTTTAACCTTTGGGTCTTTATAAGAATTTAGATTATATTTTGATTGTTCATCTAGAGTGTCTTTTAGTAGGTTAAATTTATTATTTCTATCATTTTCGTTATTAAATTGTTTTGTTAGTTCATGTAGTGCTGTTAATTTCTCTGCTGAAACAACTTCAGCTTGTTTCTTTTGATAAAGATTATATCCGAAAAAACAAATAACAAGAGCAGCGATTATCGAAACAATTGATATTATAGTTTTGTTGTTTTTATTCATAAAATTCTCCTTTTATTATCCTACATAAATAATTATAGAATAATAGTATGATTACGTCAATGAGGGGTGGTGGATAAACTAGAAACCTCAGAACATCTCTAATCATAAAATATTCCAAGGTTTTATATATTATTATTAATTTACAGTGATATAAAAATTATCATCAAATACATGGACTGTATATCCTACGAAAGCTCCGCTAGCCCAAGCGTAATCAAACTCAGCAGTTTTTCTTGATCCATCTTTCATCTCCAAATAAATTGTGATAGGGTCATCGGGATTTGCTTGGTGAAGAGAGTTAAAATTAGTTGTTATTTTTTCAACATTTTTATATGAGTTTCTAACAGTAGCTAGCATTTCTGCATCGCCACCTCTTCTTATCCATTCTTGTTGAAGACTTGTTACATTATCAGGTATAGTAGCTCCCATAGTATTTTTTCTAGACGCTTTAACAGGTTTAGATTATATATAAATTCTAAAAAACAGTTATATTAAGGGTTCTCAGCTTTTAAGATCTATTCCCATTCAATAGAGGAAGAATCTATCCTGAGTAGTTGATATTATAGGAAGTATCGACTTTATTTTTTGTATTGGTATGGGAAATGGTAGGGTATAAATTTTGTATTTGTCCTGTATTTAGTTTTCAAAAGTAGACTATATTAAGTTTCTTGGTGAATATACTACTTCTATTTTTACTCATCGAGCTTTTACATACTAAAATATTTTATTTATAAATAAAACATTATTGAAGTATTATTCCCCTAAATATTTAATATATATTTGACATGGATTCCATTCGTCCCATAAGGTAGGGAAACATTCTAATTCTTTATAACCCATTGCGATATAGAATTCATTAGTAATATCATATTCTTTGTAGTGTCCCATTTTTACAGTTTTTACCTGCGAGTAGGAATATCCAAGATTTTTTGCCATATTTTCGAATTCTGTATTTAGTTTTGTTCCAATTCCCATTCTATGAAATTTTTTCTTTATACCCATTACAAAAATATCTGCAGTATCCTTACTTGTTGCGTTTAATACGATATAACCTGCAATATCATTATCCGCATAGCAAGCCAAAAATGGTTTATCTTGTGAATCTTTAATATACTCTTCTGTACTTTCAGGTAGACCGAACCATTCAGGAAGGTCGTAAAGGATCTCTTTTGATATTATTTCTTTTTCTTTCTTGTCTATTATTTCTTTAATTATTAAATCCATATTATTTTCCTCTTAAAATTATAATTCCATTTAATTATAACATAGTTAATAAATATCATACAAGTAGTCACAAGAAATTGAAATATTGCTATTTTGATAATATTTGTTGTTGAATGTATTATTCTCGATTATCTATTTTTATATTTATATTTTAGTGTAGATAAGGTAAGAAATCAAAGATGTTAATAAAAAGACCCCACCAATAATTTTTGGTGGGGTTTAGTTTATATATAATTTCTAAAAGTCAGTTATATCAAGGGTTTTTAGTCCTTTAAGTCTACTCCCATTCGATCGTTGCTGGAGGCTTACTTGTAATATCGTAGACTACGCGGTTAACGTGAGCAACTTCGTTTACGATACGAGCTGAGATTTCTTCAAGTACTTCAAATGGAATGTGAGCCCAGCTTGCTGTCATACCATCGATACTTGTTACGGCACGAACTGCTACTGTGTAGTCATATGTACGAACATCTCCCATAACTCCTACTGAACGAATGTCTGGAAGACATGTGAAGTATTGCCAGATTTCTCCTTCTAATCCACGTTTAGCGATAACATCACGTAAGATGAAGTCACTGTCACGAACGATTTGAAGTTTTTCTTCTGTTACTTCTCCAAGAACACGGATACCAAGTCCTGGTCCTGGGAATGGTTGACGCCAAACGATTTCGTGAGGAAGACCAAGAGCTTCACCTAATGCACGAACCTCATCTTTGAATAGAGTGTTAAGTGGCTCGATTAGAGAGAAACGCATATCTTCTGGTAATCCACCTACGTTGTGGTGAGATTTGATTGTTTGTGCATTCTTAGTTCCTGACTCGATAACGTCAGTGTAAAGAGTACCTTGAGCTAAAAATGGTACGTCGTGAAGTTTAGCACATTCTTCGTCAAAAACATAAACGAACTCATTACCGATGATTTTACGTTTTTGTTCTGGATCACTTACACCTTTAAGTTTTCCAAGGAATCTATCTTTAGCGTCGACTTTGATTAGATTCATGTTGAATCCACCTTCGATTTCTTTACTGAATGTGTTCATTACAGCTTCAGCTTCACCTTTACGAAGTAAACCGTGGTCGATAAACATACAGATCAGTTGATCTCCGATTGCTTTGTCTAGTAGGGCTGCTACAACAGATGAGTCTACACCACCAGATAGTGCACAAAGAACTTTTTGATCTCCAACTTCTGCACGAATTTCTTCAATTTTTTCATCGATGAAGTTTTGGATAGTCCAGTTTTCAGTACATTTACATACGTTACGGATGAAGTTTTTAATTAAGTCATAACCGAATTCTGAGTGACGTACTTCTGGGTGGAATTGGAAGCAGTAGAAGTCTTTTTCTACGTTTTCAGCAGCAGCGATTGGGCAGTTATCACTTGTCGCTACAACTTTGAATCCTTCAGCAAGTTCAACAACTTTATCAGAGTGACTCATTAATACTTGTTGAGTTGCAGGAGTACCTTCGAATAATTTAGCTCCTGGAGTTACGTCAACATTGTGGGCTCCGTATTCTCTACTAGTCGCAGATTCTACTTTTCCTCCTAGTTTGTGTTGCATAAGTTGCATTCCGTAACAAATTCCTAATACAGGAATACCTAGGTTGAAAATCTCATCATCAATTGTAAGAGAGTTTTCTTCATATACTGAGTTAGGTCCACCTGAAAGGATAATTCCTTTAGGGTTCATTTTTTTGATTTCTTCAATAGAAATTTCATTGTCGTGTAGTTCAGAATATACACCAAGCTCACGTACACGGCGAGTGATAAGTTGGTTATATTGACTACCGAAGTCTAGAACTAATATAAATTCGTGTTTCACGGTTTTCCTCCTAAAATATACTTTTATTAATATAAACTATTATATCAAGAAGTTGAAGATATGTAAAATCTTAAATGTTAGAATTTTTGTGAATTTTTCTGGTGAAATATTGATTTTTTAACGAAAAAACAGTTAAAAACGAATTTTAAGTTTGTGAAAGGGGTAGAAAATTCGTGAAATGAGATTTTAACTTTTTAAAAAAAACGATAATTTTGATTTATACGAATTATAGGCGAGAGAAAATTTTATAAAATTTTTTTGGAAAATGTTATAATAAGTTTATAGAAAGTAGGAGGAAAAATAATGGTAAGAGCATATATTGGAACATACACAAAACAAGATAGTAAAGGAATATACTTAGTTGAGCTATCTGAAGAAGGGAAAGTACTAGAAGTTAGAAATGTAGTAAAAGTGGACAATCCAACGTATTTAGCATTGTCTAATGATAATAAATATTTATATAGTGTATCAAGAGTAGATGGGAAAGGTGCTGTTACAAGCTTTGAAGTTCAAGAAAATGGTGATTTGAAAGAATTAACATCGGTTGCCCAAGAAGGAAATCCTCCTTGTTACGTAGAGTTAAACTCGGATAAAAATACTTTATTATCAGCGAACTATCATTTAGGTACGATTGATAGTTATTCTGTTAAAAATGGTGAGCTTGTAAAACTCTTATCAACAGATTATCACGAAGGAAGTGGAGTACACGTGAGACAAGAGAAACCTCATGTGCATTTTTCAGGATTTACCCCAAGTGAAAAATATGTCTTTTCATGTGATTTAGGAACTGATGAGATTACATCGTATAAGCTTAACGAAGGAGTTTTAGAAAAAGTAACTACTTTTAAAGCTAAAGAAGGAAGTGGAGTTCGTCACATAGTATTTAGTAGTGATGAAAAACAAGCTTTTGTTATGACAGAACTTACTAGTGAAGTAATTGCTTTTGATTATGATGGAGAGGGGAATTTAACAAATCCAACATATTATCCTACATTACCTGAGGATTTCCCATTAGAAAATAAAGGTAGTGCGATTAAAATTTCAAACGATAATAGATTTATCTATGTTTCTAATAGAGGACAAGATGCGGTAGTTGTTTTTGAAAATACAGAATCAGGTTTAAAACAACTTCAAACTATTAGTACTGAAGGAGAAGGTCCTAGAGATTTTGACCTTTCAAAAGATAATACTTTAGCAATTGCGACAAATGAAAATAGTGGAACGATTACTGTGTACACTGTTAATAAGAAAACTGGAGAGCTAACTGTTGTTGCTTCTGAGGTAGTTGTACCTGAGGCAGTTTGTGCTAAGTTTATATAGAAAAATACCTAAGGTGAGGATGATCTCATCTTAGGTATTTCTTTTATGAATTTCGTTTTTTAACGACGAAGAATGGTGCTCCGAAATTACAATATTCTAGTATGTAATCTTCAAGGTTGTTTATGTTTTTAGGATTGTTGTTATCCTTTGTTAATATGAATCCAGTAAGTCGTAGTTTCTCATGAGAAATATCACCTACGATATATGGTTTGTTTTTTAATACATCTACTAGTTTTTCTTCAAATGTTTCTTTTTGAAAGGCATCTTTGAAGTTGTAAACAAGCTCATAAATTGTACCATCAACTTCGAAAACTAAATTGTTTTGCTCCATATTTAATCCTTTCTAACAACTTGTCTCATAACGTATAACGCTGCGAAAACAAGTGTGTATATTGCAAGTATACCCGTAGCGAAGTATTTCGTACGATCTATTACAATAGTAGTTTTTTCGTAATTATCTTTCTTATCAAAGTTATCATCATTGATGAAGTTCGATTTGATTTTTGCTAGGTTTCCTGTATTATCGTTAGAACTAAAGTCAGAGAATACTGTTCCTTCATTTGCAGAAATTGTTTCGTATTTTTGGAATAAAAGTATTTTTTTATTCATAAGAAGGTATGTTACATCTTTAATTGAATGTTTTTCATAGAATAAGTCGTAAATATCTTCATTAAAAGTAATACGTTCATTGTTTATAGTATATGTTCCAGCTTTAAGAGCTAGTTTATAGCTATAGTTTGAGAATAGATAATCGTAAGTTTTTTGAAGTTTATCAAAATAAGTAGCTTTATCATCGCTTTGATTTAATACTGTGATAATTAATTTAGTATTCCCACTGTATGCGTAAGTTACACTATTTTTGTCTGAGTAATCTAAACCTAAAACTCTAAACTTATCTGATTCTTTAAACTCAATACTATTGTTAATTTTTTCTCCAGATGCTAAAGTATGTTCTGGATTTTTTGTGATTTCTGTAATCTCAGGATAATTTTTAAGAATTAAACTAGTAAGGTAAGAGATATTCTTTGCGGTACTAGTATTATTCCCATTGTTATCTAGTGATTCTAATTTTGTGTCATGTAGTGACATAGCAGCTAATGTTTCTTTAGCTTTATCAAGAGTTACGTTAAAGTGAGCGAATACAGCTTGGTTAAGACTATTAGAATTTTCATTTTCTAATAGGAAGATTGCATCTTTAACTGTAATTGACGATTCTATTTTGTATTTAGAAAGAATTTCGTCGCTACTATTAATATTAATTTTTTCATCTAATGTTATTTTTTTATTTTTTAAATTGTCAGTAAGTAGGTAAAGAGCAAGATAGTTTGGTAATTTACCTACAGATACTTTTTCATTTTCTCCACGTTTAGAAATGATTTTCCCCGTGTTTAATTCCGAAACTACAAGATGAGCATTAACATCGCTTAAATTTGTAACCGCGTTGTTATCTAAAAAGTTATCATCAGCTTTCGAGAAGTTTGGAACTAAAAATACAAGAAGTAAAATCAAAATACCAATTTTTTTCAATCTCATTATTTAAAATCCTTTATTTTAAAATTGTTTAAATCATGGGAGTAACTCAAAAATCGTGATTTCTTAAGAAACAAGATTTTGTCGAGTCCCCTTGCACAGTTTATTAGCTATCTATAGAGCTTTTACAAAGCGAATTTAGTTATCAATAAACCAATGCGTCTATATGTTCTAATATGAACTTTGCTAAATTTTAGGACTTTTGGGACAGTCCCATCTTTAAACACATACCTTTTAGTATATTACAAAATAGCGAAAAATTCCAATAAGAAGAAAAGAAAATTTTAGAATTTTTATTTGTAAGCATGCAATGTAAAATTATGTTTAACATAGAAAAATTTGAAAGTATTAGATTCCATGTTATAATTAGATGATATTTGATTAAATTAAGAGAAAGTTGAGATTTAAGATGAAATACGATGTGATTGTGATAGGTCTTGGTAGTGCAGGGCTTATGATAGCGGATAGGCTTAATGATAGTGGTTTAAAAGTATTAGTTCTTGAGCAAAATAGACGTGCAGGAATAAAACTTCTTCTAACAGGAAATGGACGTTGTAATGTTATGAGTAGTGACAATGCTGAAGATTTTGTCGCGGCAGTGCATAACGGTAGATTTTTAAGAAGTGCTTATCATAAATATAATGTTAAGAAGTTTTTCGATAAACATAATTTGAAATTAAAACAAGAAAATAGAAGATTATATCCAGCGAGTGAAAAATCTAGAGATGTAGTTAACGCGTTTAAAATAGACCATGCGAAGATTAACTATAAAGAGAAAGTAGAAGACTTAGTATTCGAAGATGATAAACTAGTAGGTGTAAAGACAAATGTTGATACGTATTATGGAAAGAATATTGTAGTCTGTGCTGGAGGAAAAACATACCCTCAGAGTGGAAGTGATGGTTCATTACATAGAATTTTGAAAAAACATGGTGTGAAGATTACTAAAATATATCCTAGTGAAGTAGCCTTAGTTTTTGAAGGTTTTAGAGAATTATCTGGGGTTGCATTGCAAAATGTAAGAATGTTTCATAAGAAAAACGAGAGAAGCGGAGACCTTCTATTCACGCATAAAGGCTTGAGTGGACCTTTATCAATTTCTATGGGAGAATTTGTGGCTCGTTATCCAGAAGATAAATTTTATCTAGACTTTTATCCTGACCTTAATGAGGAAGAACTTTTTGCTAAACTATGGGAAGATAACAAATTCTTACAAGGAAAATTACCGAAAAGTTTTTATAACTTCATGATCGAAAAACATTTCCCAGAAAATGTTAGTAAAAAAGAGTTAAGAAAATTTGTAACGAAAATCAAACGCTATGAATTGGTTGATGTTAAGACGATGCCGTTAGAATATGCCTTTACTACAGCAGGTGGGGTAGATCTTAAAGTAGTAAGTCCGAAGACATGTAGTCATAAAAAAATAGAGAATTTATACTTCGCAGGAGAAATTTTAGATTTACATGGAGAAATCGGTGGTTACAATCTTATGGTTGCCTGGTTCACAGGTATGATAGTGGCAGATGCAATTAAAGAGAAGTATGGAATAGAAAATTAATTATTATTTAATTATATAAATATTGTAAAAATAGTTATATAACACTTAAAATAATAATAAGGATGTTTACATAAAAATATTAAAATAATAAAAGTTATGTACACTTGAACAGGTTGAAAGTATCTTTATTTCTTAGTATAATTTTTGTATAAACTTATAGTTAAAGAAAGGATACAATAAATATGAAAAGAATATTAAAAGTATTAACTATCATTTTATCAATTTCTCTAATTTTATTAGGTTGCGGTCAAAAACAAGCGACTGAAAGTAAGAAAGAAACTAGCAAAATTGATTTTGGTGGTAAAACAATGAACGTTGTGGCAACTTCTGAAAAATATAAAAAACTATTTGATAAGTTTGCAGCTGAAACAAATAGTAAAGTTGAGTTTTTATCAATGTCTAGTGGAGAAGTAATTTCAAGAACTAAAGCAGAAGGTAAGCCGATGGCAGATCTTTGGTTCGGTGGAGGAATTGATGCTTTCATGGCTGCTAAAAAAGATGGTCTTTTAGAGCAATATGAAGCTAAGGGTTCTGACAAAATCAAAGAAGGATTCAAAGATACAGAAAATTACTGGTTATCAAAAGGGATTACTGTGGTTGGTTTCTTAGTTAATGAAAATGTCTTAAAAGAAAAAGGATTAGAAGTTCCTAAAAAATGGTCTGATTTAACTGATCCGAAATACAAAGGGACAATTATTATGAGTAATCCAGCAATTTCAGGAACTAATTTCGGTGCTGTAGCAGGTATTTTAGGACAAAAAGGTACTGAAAAAGGATGGGAATACTGGACAGCATTTAACAAAAATGTCGATTTCTATAGTAAACGTGGTAAAGATCCACAAGAAAAAACAGTTGCTGGTGAATTTGGAATAGGTATTATTCCTGTTGATAAATCTGCCTTTGATGCAGCTAAAAAACATAACCTAAAAGTTGTTTATCCTGAAGATGGTATTCCTTGGATTCCTGAAGGTGTAGCAATATTTAAAAATTCTCAAGCTACTGATATAGCAAAAGCATTTGAAGACTTTATTTTAAAACCTGAAAATCAACAATTAATCGCTGAACTTGATGGTAAAGACGGAGCACAAATGGTAATTGACGGTTCTAAAGGAGCTGATTTAGGACTACCAAAAGACAAACTTCTTAAAGAAGATTTAGCTTCATTTGGTAATGAACGTAGCGCTATTCTTAAAAAATGGAAAGAATTAGTGGGAGATAAATAGAATGGATTGGTGATAGTAAACGTAGTTTATTATCACCAATTTTAAAAATATTAAAGGAGATAGTATGTTAAAAAAAATAAATTTATTTGACAGTATTGTCATAGGACTTATTATTATTTCTTTTATACTTTTTGTATTATATCCGTTTGTTGCTGTCTTTAATTATGGGTACAAAGGTGAGTTGTTTTCGGAACTAATAACTAATATTACTAGTTATTCTCATTTATTACTAAATACTGTAAAAGTTGCTACAGCAACTACTGTAGTTACCGTCTTTATATCGGTGGCTGTTTCACTTTATTATTTTATTGGAACATCGAAATTCAAGAAGATAATAGTTCTTATATTTATGATTTCTATGATATCACCACCTTTTGTGACTTCATTATCATATATAAATTTATTTGGAAGACGCGGCTTAATAAGTTACAATTTGCTGAAATTAAATTATGATCCTTATGGTTTCTTCGGAATAGTCAGTATGCAGAGTGTGACGCATATTTCTATAAATGTGCTACTTTTAGTTGGATTTCTAAAAGGAATTGATAAAGGTGTGATTAACTCAGCTAGATCTTTAGGTGCAAATACTAATAGAATAATACTAGATATTCTTCTTCCGCTCATGAGACCTGTTATTAAAGTAGTTATTCTATTGACGTTCTTAAGGAGTATGGCTGATTTTGCAACACCAGCTATAATAGGAGGTAAGTATAATGTTCTTGCCACTGAAGGTTATTTGTCATTTATTGCTGAAGGAAATATTAGTAAAGCTGTAGTAATGAATTTAATTATTCTAATACCGTCGCTTCTTATATTTTTGATATTCTTTAAGAGTTTTAGAAATACTACGCTAGGTAGTAAAAATGTTGGTGTATTAGAGGCTAATATTAAGAAATCTGGCATTATTTACTATATTTCTTTAATAGTTACTGTAGTTATTGTTTTGATGCTAGCTAGTTTATATAGTGCGATAATTATTTCGGCATTTTCAACTATGGAATATGGAAAATTAATATTTACACTGCAGAATTTTATAGATGCTAATGATTATATAACCGATGTATTTGTAAGAAGTGTGATTTATTCGCTTATTGCTGGATTGATTTCCTCAGTAGTAGGTCATGTTCTTCAGTATTATATTTACATAAGAAATGTCAAAGTCTTAAAAATGATTGATTTTGTAGCGACATTACCGTATATACTACCTGGTACATTCTTTGGATTAGGTTACGTATTAGCCTTTAATTCATATCCTTTGAAATTAACAGGAACAGCATTAATAGTAATATTAAACTTAGTGTTTAAGCAGATGCCGTTTGCTACAAAAATAGGTTATAGCTCTATAAGTCAAGTATCTGAAGATCAGCTAAAATCAGTGAGGGACTTAGGAGGAAGTAGGTTCAATGAGATTAAGGATGTTGTATTTCCTATGAGTTATGAAGGTTTTTATATAAGCTTTATTAATGGTTTTACGGCAACGATGACAACAATTGGGTCTATTATTTTCTTAATATATCCTAGTCAAAAAGTAGCGACTATTGTTATGTTTGATGTGATAGAAAGTGGAAAATATGATATAGGTTCGGTTATTGCATTTTACATAATTATTATATGCCTAGTGATAAATATATCGTATTACTTGATAGTAAATAGAAGGAGATAGAGTATGTACTTAAGTTTAAAGAATATCTCAAAGAAGTATAAAGATAAAGAAATTTTAAAGAATATTACTTTTGATATAAAAGAGGGTGAGTTGGTTTGTATATTAGGGCCCTCTGGATGTGGAAAAACTACGCTATTAAATATTATAGGAGGCTTCGTATCAGATTATTCAGGTGATGTATTGTTATCTAATGAGAATATTAATAATATTCCACCTGAAAAAAGAGAGATTGCTACGGTATTCCAATCATATGGTTTATTTACTCATAAAAATGTTATAGACAATGTGAGTTATGGTCTGAAATTATTAAAAATTGATAAGAATACGAGGGAAAAAAAAGCGAGAGATATGCTAGAAAAAGTTGGGCTGGCAGGTTATGAAAAGAAAAAGATTAAGGAGTTATCTGGAGGAGAACAACAACGCGTCGCTATAGCTAGAAGTATGGTGTTGAATCCAAAATTGTTGTTACTGGATGAACCCCTATCGAACTTAGATGTGCATCTTAGGGACGTAATGAGAAAAGAAATTAAAAGAATCCAAAAACAATTTGGTGTTACGATGATTATAGTCACTCATGATCAAGAGGATGCCTTTAAACTCGCTGATCGAGTTGTCGTGATAAACGAGGGGCATATAGAACAAATAGGTACTCCAGAAGAACTCTATAAACAGCCTAAGAGTAATTTTATCTCAAGTTTTATAGGTGAAAATAATATTATAGGTGAGAATCTGGTAATCAGACCAGAAGAAATATCTATAAAATTAGATAATTCTGGTGATGGGGAAGTTGTAGATGTAACCTATCTAGGAGCTACAGTTGAGTATTTAGTTGAGAATTCAGATGGGAATACTTTAAAAGTTTTAATGATGTCAACAGCAGAAAGATTTAACATTGGGGATAAGGTTTCGATAAGAATAAATAATTAAATAACAACGCTAATAGAGATATAAAAAGTCTCTATTAGTGTTGTTTTTTGTTTACTTTTATTTGAAGTGATAGTATAATAGTTTTATTGAAATTGAAGATGAAAGGTAAAGACAAGTGAAAAAACATTTAAAAAAAATATTAGCGATGCTGCTGATTTTAGTGGTTGTTGCATTTGGTTTTGTTGGAAACTATTTTTATAATTTTGGATTGAATCCGAAGGTAGACAAGAGTGCTATCGTAAATCAAGATAGCGATGGGAGTAAAGAGGATAAAACAGCTTTAAACAAATGGTTTGATGAAACGAAGCAAACTGTTGAGATGGAGTCTGTTACTAAAAATAAACTTGTTGGATATAAGTTTGTTAATCCTGATGCTAAAAAGTGGATATTTGTAGTTCACGGATACACTAGTGATGCTAAGAAAATGGTTAATTATATCAAAAAATTCTACGACATGGGTTATAGTGTTTTCGCACCAGATTTAATAGCTCACGGTAATAGTGAAGGTGACTTTATTTCCATGGGTGGTTATGATTCTGATGATTTAGTTAATTGGGTGAAAAAAATATCATCAGAAAATAACAATGCCGATACTGCATTATTTGGAATTAGTATGGGAGCAGCTACAGTAATGAATGCAGTAGGTAAGGATTTACCTTCTAACGTAAAAACTTTTATCGAAGATAGTGGTTACGTGAATTTAAAAGTAGAGTTCACATATCAGTTGAAAAAATTATTTAATTTACCGAGTTTCCCTGTAATCCCAGCGGCAAATACGGTAACGAAAATCAGAGCTGGATATTTCTTTGGTGATGTAGATGCAACAAAAGCTTTGAAAGAAACTAAGCTTCCTGCATTAGTACTACATGGTGAAGAAGATGGTTTTGTTCCGTTAGAACATGGGAAAGCCGCATATGATCTAATAACTTCAGAAAAAGAATTCCATAGTTTCCCAGGAATGAAACATGTTCAGGCTGAAAGAAAATTCAGAGAACAATATTGGAATATTGTAGAAGAGTTCCTAAAGAAACATTTTGAATAAAAAAAACAGACGATTGACCGTAATTTCAATCGTCTATTTTTATAAAGGAATAGTATATATGAACATACTAATTTAATATAATTAGTTATTCACCGATAATAACTAATTCTTTGTTAAGTTTGTTTAAAACTTCACAACCATCTTCCGTAACAAGAACTAGGTCTTCGATACGAACACCGAATTCTCCTGGAAGATAAATACCTGGTTCGATAGAGAAAACCATACCTGGCTCACATTTAGTTTCATTGATGCTAGAGATATCTCCATACTCATGACATTCTAGTCCAATATGGTGACCAGTACGGTGTGTAAAAAATTCTCCATATCCTTTTTCTGTAATATAATCACGACAAGCCGCGTCTATATCACAGAATCTAACTCCTGGTTTAACAAGGGCAACGCCTCGCTTTTGAGCTTCTAGTACTATTTCAAATACTTCACGTGCTTTCTCACTAGGCTGTTTCCAAAACACAGTACGTGTCATATCTGAACAATAATTGTCTTTAATTCCACCCATATCGATAATTATAGCATCTCCTGGTTTTACATATCTGTCTCCTACAGTGCCGTGAGGATTAGCTCCGTTAGCACCATAAGCGATAATAGGATCGAATGATAATCCGTCTACACCAAGATCTTCGTGAATATCAATTAAATCTTTAGCTACATCCTTTTCTGATTTGTTTTCAGAAATACTATTTATAACTCTTTGACAAGCCGCGTCATTTAGAAGAGAAGCACGACGCATCAGTTCTTTTTCTTCTTCATCTTTAATCATGCGTACACGATCAACGATTTGAGATACATCAACAAATTTGTTTTCTGGTAAGTAGTTCATAAGTGGTAATAGAAACCTTGCAGGAAGAACTTTATCTATACCCACAACAGAACCATTTGGTATAAATCTTGCTAACAGTTCTATTGGATTATCAGTGTCAGAGTAGACTACTTTTTCTAATCCTAGATCACTTTCAAGTGGAAAAAGAGCATTAATGAATATTTTGTGATTACCATTTTCATCAAGTAGCACAGCGAAAAATCTTTCGCCTGGATGCTCTAAGTATTCAGTAAGATAGAAGATTGAATAAGGGTCACTAATTAGAGCTTGGTTGATTCCTTGTTGTTTCATTTTTTCTAAAATTTTGTCAGTTCTTGAAAGTTTCACTTTTCTCTACTCCTTATGTTGTATTATAATCTTTAATATAATTATATCACTAATGTTAATCGATTGCAAAGTTGTTAGATAAATGACTGCTATATATTTTAAGAAAATAATTGAATATTAAAATATATTGAGCTATAATAGAAGAGGAGTATAAATATCGCTAATTTAGTTGTTTTTTAAAAATAAAAAATAAACTGTTATGAGATAAAAATAAATTGAAAATAAATATAAAATAGGAGGTATTATTATGGGGGAATTAAGGAGTTTATATCCTGAGATTAAAGAAAATTTCTCTAAAATGTTAAAGGTCGATGAGACTCATACTATTTATTATGAGGAGAGTGGGAATCCTCAAGGTGTGCCGGTAGTCTTCTTACATGGTGGACCTGGCTGTGGAACATCGGCAAGTGGTAGACAATATTTTGATCCGGAGTTTTATCGTATTATATTATTTGATCAAAGAGGAAGCGGGAAGTCTACACCACATGCATGCTTAGAGAATAATGATACTTGGCATATTATCGATGACATGGAGAAAATAAGGGAAGATTTAGGTATTGATAAATGGCTAGTATTTGGAGGTAGTTGGGGATCTACTTTAGCTCTTTGCTATGCTATTAAACATCCGGAGCGTGTGTTAGGTCTAGTGTTACGAGGTATATTCTTGGGACGTAGAGAAGATATATTATGGATTTATGAAAAAGGTGGAGCGAGCAACATACATCCTGAAGCATTTGAGAGATATGAGAGCATAATACCTAGAGAAGAACGTCGCGATATGGTTCGTGCATATTATAACCGTCTAACAAGTGAAGATAAAGAAACAAGAGAAACCGCTGCAAGAGAGTGGAGCATGTGGGAAGGAAGTCTTGTTACACTGCATCCGAACCCTAACTTGGAACAAAGTTTTGGTGATATTCACTATGCAGTTTCGATGGCGACTATTGAATGCCACTTTTGGATGAATAATATGTTCTGGAATGACGATGATTGGATATTAAACAATATCGATGTTATAAAAGATATTCCTACAACAATAACTCATGGGCGTTATGATGTTGACTGCCGTGTTGTAGGTGCTTATGAATTAAGTAAAAAATTAAATAATTGTAAATTGGATATTGCTGTAGCTGGGCACTCAGGAGGAGAACCAGCGATAGTGGATTCATTGGTAAAAGCAACTGATTATTTCAAAGGGATATTAAAATAATAATTATAGTATATAGGCTGTAGAGGTTGATTCTATAGTCTATATTTTATTGAAAAATTAACGAATTTTAAAAATCTAGGGGCTGACAAAAAGGTCCTAAATTTTAACAAAGTGTATATGAGATCTCATATGCGGAAAGTGACTCGACAAAATCTTGTTTCTCCGAAATCACGATTTTTGAGTCACTCCCTAGTGAAATGCGTATTATTATGTGATAGAATATAAAGTATGATAATTGTGAGGAATTATTTATCGATGAAGTTTCTCGCAATTGGTTAGAAAATTCATATAGAAATCGTATATGAAATAACAAAGGAGTAAGGACAATGGAGATAAAAGATAGAGTTTCTAAGTTAAGAGTATTAATGGAAAAAAACGGAATTGATGTCTATATGG
The DNA here is from genome assembly GCF_041433745.1 of Gemella sp. 27098_8_149. Lineage (NCBI taxonomy): Bacteria > Bacillati > Bacillota > Bacilli > Caryophanales > Gemellaceae > Gemella > Gemella sp. 27098_8_149. Next base: position 28,887 of record NZ_JAPWCB010000017.1, read on the forward strand.
TTCCAACAGCGGACTTTCACAATAGTGAATATGTAGGAGAACATTTTAAAGCTCGTGCATTTATGAGTGGATTTACTGGTTCTGCAGGGACATTAATCGTTACGAAAGATTTTGCAGGTTTATGGACAGATGGGAGATATTTCTTACAAGGAGAAAAACAATTAGAAGGAACTGGTATCGAATTGCAAAAAATGCGTGAACCTGGAGTTCCAACTATTGCAGAGTTTATAGTAGAAAATACACCTGAGAACGGGGTATTAGGATTTGATGGTCGTGTTGTAACTTTTGGTGAAGGGAAAGACTTAGCTACTAAACTAAAACGTAAAAATGCTACGGTAAAATATGATGTTGATTTAGTTGATGAGATTTGGGAAAATCGACCAGCTTTATCAGAGAAACCAGCGTTTTATATGAGTTTAGAAAGAGCTGGAGAATCTGTAGCTAGTAAGCTTGAGCGAGTTCGTAAAGAAATGCATGAAGTCGGAGCCAATATTCATGTTATCACTACACTTGATGATATTGGATGGTTATTAAATATTCGTGGTATGGATGTTGATTATGTACCGGTATTATTAAGTTATGCAGTTGTTTATGAAAATAGTGTAGACTTATATGTAGATGAGAGAAAACTATCTGATGAAATTAAAAAACACTTGGCAGACCATAATGTAAATATTAAGCCATACAATGATATTTATGAAGAAGTGAAACAATTCTCAGGTAATGATGTAGTTTTAGTCGATCCAGAGTGCTTAAATTACGCAGTATTTAATAATATTCCAAAAGAGATAACACTAGTGGAAAGACGAAACCCTACAATTTTAATGAAAGCTATAAAAAATGAAGTTGAGTTACAACATACTATTAAAGCTCATGTGAAAGATGGTATTGCTCATACGAAGTTTATTTATTGGCTAAAACAACTAGTAAAACAAGGTGTAAGTGAACAAGAAGATGAACTTTCAGCTTCTGCGAAACTTGTAGAATTCAGAAAAGAACAAGGTGGTTTTATCTGCCCAAGTTTTTCTCCAATTTGCGGTCATGGTGAAAATGGGGCTATTGTGCACTATTCATCTTCTAAAGAGACTTCGATTCCGTTACGTACAGGTACTTTCTTACTGACTGATACTGGTGCACACTTTGAAGAAGGATCAACTGATATCACGCGTACTACGGCGATGGGAGAAGTTAGCGATAAATTAAAATACGATTATACACGAGTGCTTCAATGTCACTTGCGCCTATCAAGATTAAAATTCATGGAAGGTGTGTCTGGAGCTAATGTGGATTTATTCGCTCGTGCTCCATTATGGCAAGATTATGAGAACTTCAACCACGGAACAGGGCATGGTGTAGGTTACTTAGGTAATATTCATGAAGGACCTCATGGTATTCACTGGGGGATTTACCGTGCAGCTGAGCCATTTAAACATGGTATGGTAGTTACCAATGAACCGGGATTATACATCTCAGGATCTCATGGTATTCGTTTAGAGAATGAACTTATTGTTAGAAAAACAGTAAAAAATGAATATGGTCAATTTATGGAATTTGAAGTAATGACATTCGTACCATGGGATTTAGAAGCTATTAACCTAGATATGCTTACAATAGAAGATAAATATGAACTGAATAAATATCATGCAAAAGTATTCGAAGTATTAGCTCCACACTTTGAAGGTGAAGAGTTAGAATGGTTAAAACAAGCAACTAGAGAAGTTTAATTTTGTTAAGAAGGTTTCAAGGATTGTTAAAATCTTCTACTAATATTATCTAACAAAAAGTGATATAATAGATTATGTGCAATTAAAGAAATAGTTATTTGTTTAATTTGCAAATTAAGAGAAAAAGTCGAGGGAAATCAAATGGATTTAAATAAACAATTAAAAAAATATGCCCAACTTATTGCGAAAGTTGGATTAAATGTCCAAGAAGGACAACCTGTATTAGTTCGTGCTAGTACTGAAACACGTGAGTTTGTTGCGAAAGTAGTAGAAGCTTGCTATGAATTAGGAGCAAAAAGAGTATCAGTAGAATGGCGTGACCAAGAATTAACAAAATTAAATTTAAAATATCAAAGTGAAGAGTCATTAAGTACAGTTGGTCAATGGTATATTGATAAGTACCAAGATGAATTAGATGAAGGGGCAGCATTCTTATCTATTATTGGAGATGATCCAGATGGACTAGCAGGTGTAGATAGTGCGAAATTAAAAGCATCTATGGTAGGACGTTCAAAAGCTATGCGTAATTATATGAAGTCTATCATGAGCGATGAGTGTCCTTGGTGTGTTGTTTCTGCATCAACAGTAGGATGGGCAAAAAGACTATACCCTGAATTAGATGATGAAGCGGCTTATTTAAAACTTTGGGATCAAATATTAAGTGCTTGTCGTTCAACTGGAGATGATCCGGTAGCGGAATGGGAAGAACACATTAAAGTTTTAGATGAAAAAGCGAAATTCTTACACGAAAATGAATTAGTTAAATTACATATCACAAATGACTTAGGAACTGATCTATATGTAGGACTACCTAAAAATCATATTTGGCAAAGTGCAGGAAGTTATGCTAAAAAAGCTGATCGTTTCGTTGCTAATATCCCTACAGAGGAAGTATTTACAATGCCTCATAAAGATGAGACTAGTGGTATTGTTTATAATGCTAAACCTTTAAACTACAGTGGGGTATTAATCGATAACTTCTGGTTAAAATTTGAAGATGGTAAAGTTGTAGACTTCGGAGCTGAGCGTGGTTATGATGTTCTTAAGAACTTATTAGAAACTGATGAAGGTTCAAGAAGAATAGGAGAAATGGCATTAGTACCGTATGATTCACCGATCTCAAATACAAAAATTCTATTCTTAGAAACATTATTTGATGAGAACGCAGCATGTCACATTGCTCTTGGTAAAGCATATCCAACATGTGTTCAAGGTGGACCAGAGATGACTGATGAACAATTAGCAGAAGTTGGTGCTAACGATAGTTTAGTTCACGTTGACTTTATGATTGGAGAAGCGACAACAAACATCACTGGTTACACAGCAGAGGGTAAAGAAGTAGCAATTTTCAAAGACGGAAATTGGGCTTAATAATTATAAAAAATACACAGTTGAAAAGTTCTTCAGCTGTGTATTTTTGTGGCACGAACTATAGAAGTTTTTAAAAATACATAGATTATCGTGGATTTTATTTGCGAAAAGAGAGTAAATATGTGATAATAGAATGTACTAATATTTAGGGGTGATTAAATGCGTTTGGATAAATTTTTAAAAGTATCAAGAATTATAAAAAGAAGAACAGTTGCTAATGAAATATCATCAGAGGGGCATATAGCGATTAATGGTAAAAAGGCGAAACCATCTAGCACTTTAAAAATAGGGGATAAGATTACTATTTACTTTGCTAAGAAGGAAGTTGTATATGAAGTACTAGAATTAAAAGATAGTACTAAGAAAGAAGATGCAACAAAAATGTTTAAAATCTTATCTGAAAAATCAAGAGAAGTAGAAGATGAGAGAGCAGAATAGCCAATTCAAAAAAGATGTCTTAAAAGCAAAAGCTAAGTATAGAAAACGCCGTAAGTTTATTATTCTAGCTATTATGACTTTCGCTTTAGCTGTAACACTACTACAAACATTTCTATATATTCGAGATAAGAAACAAATCAATGCTCAATTAGCAGAACAAAATCAGATGATTGAAAATCTGGAGAAAGAGAATAAAGTAAATGAGCTAGTCATAGATAAACTAAAAGATCCGTACTTTATAACTGACTTGGTAAGACAAGAGTATGGTCTTAGTTATCAAGGGGAATTGATTTTTAATATCCCATTACAAGAGAATTTCTTGCAAGCAACGATAAAATCTATAATGGATGGAAATCTAGAAAAATCTGGGGATAACAATGGTAGAATTGATGATAGTAAGATTCCTGAGTTAGCTAAAAAAGATAATAAGAAGTCATCATCAAATAAAGATTCTGAGAAGACTACTGACAAACAAGACACTAAAAAATCAAGTGATAAGAAAACTAATGATAATACGTCAGATAATGAGGATGAAGATAAACAAGAAGCTAATCAGACACAAAGAGCAACTAATAATAAAAATTCAAACACTAATAATCAGAGAAGTAACAGAGGATAATCAACTGTTGCTTCTTTTTTTAACTTCTATATGATACAGATTTCTGAAATGGGATTTTATGAAAAAATACTTCTGAATGTTAATAAAAGGAATAGTTAATTCAGTAGAAATAACTAAATGCTAAAGAGTAGAAATGTAGTATTAAATTTACTATATTTAAGTATAAATATTTGTTAAAAAGGTGTTAAAATGTTAATATAATAGGTGACAAATATAATTATATACATAAATCGGAGGAGATTATGAATAAATATCTAGGTGATGCTTTGCATACCGACCTTTATCAAATTAATATGGGATATGCATACTTTAAAGATGGAGTACATGAAAGAAAGTCATATTTTGATGTGTATTTCAGAAAAATACCATTTGGAGGAGGGTATGCTGTATTCGCTGGGCTAGCTAAAATTATTGATTATGTGAATTCATTTGAATTTTCAAAATCTGATATAGAATTTTTACGAGAACTAGGATATGAAGAAGACTTTTTAGACTATCTGAGTAATATGAAGTTTACTGGTAATATTCGTTCAGTAAAAGAGGGAGAAATTATTTTTGCTAATGAGCCACTACTAAGAATCGAGGCTCCACTTATTCAAGCGCAAATAATGGAAACAGCTATTTTGAATATTGTTAACTATCAAATATTAATAGCTACAAAGGCTGCTAGAATTAAGCACTTATGTCCAGATGAAGTTTGTATGGAATTTGGTACTCGTCGTGCTCATGAATTTGATGCGGCGATTTGGGGGACACGAGCTTCTATTATCGGTGGATTTGATGCTACAAGTAATGTGAAAGCTGCAAAATTATTTAATATCCCATGTAGTGGGACACATGCTCACTCATTCGTTCAAGCTTATGAAGATGAGGAAGTTGCGTTTAAAAAATATGCAGCTGCACATAAGGACTGTTACTTCTTAGTTGATACTTATGATACATTACGCTCTGGAATTCCTACCGCTATTAAAGTAGCTGATGAATTAAAAGATAAAATTAATTTCCATGGTATTAGATTGGATTCAGGAGATATAGCATATCTATCAAAAGAAGCTAGAAAAATGCTTGATGAAGCGGGTTATCCAAATGCTAAAATAGTAGCTTCAAATGATTTAGATGAAGATACAATTACTCACTTAAAACAAGAAGGTGCAGTGATTGATGCATGGGGTGTAGGGACAAAGCTTATTACCGCTTATGATAATCCAGCCTTAGGTGCAGTTTATAAACTTGCGTGTCTTGAAAATGATAAAGGAGAGATGATTGACAGACTAAAAGTCTCAGAAAATCCTGCAAAACTTACTGTTCCAGGTGTTAAAAAGGTTTATAGAATAATAAATACAGACACGGGTATGGCTGCAGGGGATTACATTGCATTAGAAAAAGAAGACGTAAGTTCAGAACAAAGTATAAAACTTTTCCACCCAACTCATACATACTTAGCTAAGGAAGTAAAAAATTTTAAAGCAATAGATATTCACGAAGATATTTTTGTTAACGGTAAGCAAGTCTATGAGGTACCAACAGTACAAGAAAGTGCTAAATACTTCCAAAAGAATAAAGAATTATTATGGAGTGAGTATCTTAGACTGTTAAATCCAGAATTCTATCCTGTAGACTTAAGTACGACATGTTGGGAAAATAGGAAGGCAATTTTAGAAAAAGTAACAAAAAAATAATAGGTGATAATATGACATTACAACAGGAAGTAATAAAAAAGTTAAGATGTAAATCTGAAATTAATGTAGAAGAGGAAATAAGATTAACGATCAATTTTCTAAAAGACTATATAAAGAAAAATAATTTCATAAAAAGTCTAGTATTAGGAATATCGGGTGGACAAGATTCTACACTTTGCGGAAAACTATGTCAAATGGCAATTACTGAATTGAGGGAAGAAACAGGGGAAGTGTATAACTTTATCGCTGTTAGACTACCATATGGTGAACAATTTGATGAAGATGATTGTAACGATGCATTAAAATTTATTAATCCTGACAAAGTATATACTGTCAATATAAAAGACGCGGTAGATGCTAGTGTCAATTCATTAAAAGTAGCAGGAGTAGAAATTACTGATTTTGCGAAAGGTAATGAGAAAGCTCGAGAAAGAATGAAAGCTCAGTATTCTATTGCTACAATGAATAAAGGAATAGTAGTTGGTACTGACCATGCTGCAGAAGCAATCACTGGATTCTTTACTAAACATGGAGACGGTGGAGCGGACATAGTCCCATTATATAGATTAAATAAAAGACAGGGTAAAGCACTACTAAAAATGTTGGACTGTCCAGAACACTTATATCTGAAGAAACCAACTGCAGATCTAGAAGAGGATCGTCCTGCATTAGAAGATGAAGTGGCACTTGGTGTAACATATAATGATATAGACGATTACTTGGAAGGGAAAGAAGTTCCTAATAATGTAAAGGAAATAATCGAAAGACATTATTTAAGATCAGAACACAAGAGAAATCTGCCAGTAACAGTGTTTGATTTTTACAATATATAGTAGATAAATAAGAGAAGAGAGAATGAGAAACAATTCTCTCTTTTTACATTTTATATAGAAAAAAAGATTTTAAGGTAGAAATAAAAATAAATTTAAAAAATGTGTTGACATAATCTAGAAGTAATGATAGAATAATAAAAGTCTTCTGATAGAGAAGACGAACAATAAAGAATTTCTAAAGAACTAATGTTAAGAAAAATCTTGACAAATAGCAATAGAAATGCTAAAATAATTACTGTCTTATAAAGACAACTTCATCGCAATAAACTCTTAAAATAGCTTTTAAAAAAATATAAAAAAGCTATTGACAAGTTTTAATAGTGGTGGTAAAATAGTAAAAGTCTTCTCAAGAAGAAGACGAACAATCAAACATTTCAAAATATTAAATGTTAAGAAATTATAAAAAAGCTCTTGACAAAATATAAAAGAAATGATAAACTTATAAAAGTCTTGAAGAAAGACAAAATCAATTATTTCAACGAAGTAAACGGTTAAAAAGTTTTAAAAAATATAAAAAAACTTCTTGACAAATATTCGTAGAAATGATAGAATAATAAAAGTCTTCTGAAGAAGACAAAAAAACATTTTTAAAAAAGTCTTAAAAAAAGCTTGACAAAGAAATTTAAAAATGTTAAAATATAAAAGTTGTTAATCGCAACGATTTGAACATTGAAAACTAAACGAATTAAGTCAACGTTAATTCCAAAAAAGGACAGTTTTAAAAAGAAACTATAAAACTTTTTATTGAGCTAATCAAGCTAACAAATTTATTTGGAGAGTTTGATCCTGGCTCAGGACGAACGCTGGCGGCGTGCCTAATACATGCAAGTCGAGCGAAGTTTTTCTGGTGCTTGCACCGGAAAAACTTAGCGGCGAACGGGTGAGTAACACGTAAAGAACCTGCCT